>JBAXXP010000003.1 GCA_037127815.1 bacterium | reverse complement strand
TGTATACATGATTATGTATTGTATATTATTTCCGTCCAAGCTATTGAACCATTACGAATAAGTAGACTAATTTGTGCTTGTGTGTCATTATAATAATATTCATGAGATATCACATAATTTCACTATTCCCAGAGTCCACAACCTCATATTTAAATGAGTCTATTTTGGCGCGCGCTGTTAAGAATAAATTAATTTCATTCCACTATTACAACCCAAGAGATTTCGTTAAGCCAACTAAGGCTCAAAAAGATAAGGAAAAACCATACATTCAGGTTGATGACAAAGCTTACGGAGGAGGACCTGGAATGATTATAAAAGCCATACCTATTGCAAAGGCGGTAGAGAAGGCACTTAAGTTTGCAATGAAGAAAAAGGATTTTACTAAGGAATTAATTGTTTTTCTTTCTCCATCAGGTGAGCAGTTTACCAATGATTCTGCCACAAAAATGGCTCAAAAATTCTCAGATATTATCTTTATTTGTGGTAGATATGAGGGTATTGACGCTCGTGTAAAAAAGATTTTTAAGATGAAAGACTACTCAGTTGGCCCATTTGTGACAACTGGAGGAGAACTTCCAGCTATGATCATGATTGACTCTATCTCAAGGCAAATTGAGGGAGTTTTGGGTAAATTCAACAGTAGGGAAGAGTCTAGGGATGCCTCAAAAGATGTTTATACTAGGCCTGAAATAATAGAATTTAATGGCAAAAAATATACAGTACCAGCTGTACTTGTAGGAGGTAATCATAAGGAAATTGAGGGGTGGAGAATGGATAGGAAGGGGGGTATAGGTTCAGACGGAGTTGTCAACACCAAATAATTGACACCTGTGGATAAATCGGCTATTATAGGCTTCTGCGTAAAGACGATTGAGTTATTCCGGCTCTTTCGCGGACTTGACTAGGCTCGGCGATTTTTATGCGTAAACGATTTTTATACGTAAAAATCGCACCGAAATCACCAGATTTCGGTGCTCGTGGTTTACCTATGGGTTAAATCCGTGCCACTATTACCAATTTCCGTATAATCAAAACAAGACGTTTTTATGATTCGCCCAAAAAAGTATTTTTCACGTTTCAAGGAGCCGCTAACGCCGCTTCCAAACTTAGTTGAAGCCCAATTAGAATCTTTTAAATGGTTACTAGACAGAGGAATTTCAGAAGTATTTAGTGAGTTTTCTTCAATTGAAGATTATTCAGGAAAGAAATTTGAATTAGACTTCTACGATTTTCAATTAGAAAAACCAAAGCATGATGAATTTTTTGCTAAGGAAAATAAACTAAACTTTGAGGCACCTCTTAAAGTCATGGTTCGTCTTAAGAATAAGATTGTTAACACAACAAAGGAACAAGAAATCTTTGTTGCTGATTTTCCGTTGATGACAGATCACGGAACTTTTATTATAAATGGTATTGAGAGACTTATAGTTCCACAACTTGCCCGTTCATACGGTGTATTTTTTACTTCACAAGAATTAAAAAGTAAGACATATTTTGGAGCAAAGATCATCCCTGCACGTGGTGCTTGGATTGAAATCGATACTGATGCAGACCACACTATATATGTAAGAATGGACAGAAAGCGAAAGTTTCCTGTTACGTCACTGCTTAGAGTATTTGGTGCTGAAACAGATTCAGAAATAAAGGCATTGTTTAAGGGTAATGAGCTTGCTGCTCCTTTTATTGAATCAACTCTTGCAAAGGATCATGCAAAGACAAAAGATGAAGCATATATTGAAATTCATAGAAAAATGCGTGATGGTGAACTTGCAACAGCTGACAACGCTCGTGACTATGTAAATAGTTTGTTAAAGTCAGGAGAAAGATACGATCTATCAAAGGTTGGACGTTTCAGATTCAATCAAAGATTTGCAAAGCCTATGGATGAAAAGGCTCTTGCTGTTATGACACTTAGTCTTGATGACCTAGCTGTTACAATAAATAAAATTATTGAACTAAGTCATAATCCAAATGCTGTTCAAGATGATGTTGACCACCTAGGTTCACGTCGTGTTAGATACGTTGGAGAAATGCTTCAAGCAAAGATTAGAATTGGTATGACTCAAATCAAGAGAAACATTCAAAACAGAATGTCTACAATTGATACAGATGCAAACCTTCCTATTCAATTCATTTCACCTCGTCCACTTCAAGCTCGTATCAAGGAATTCTACACTACAAACCAATTGTCACAATTCATGTCACAAGAAAATATTCTTGCTGAAATTGAGCACTTGCGTAGAATTTCTGCCCTTGGTCCCGGCGGACTAACAAGAGAGAGAGCTGGAGTTGAAGTTCGTGATGTTCATGCTTCTCACTACGGTAGAATCTGTCCTATTCACACACCTGAAGGTCAAAACATTGGTCTTGTTCTTCAACTTGCTATGTATGCAAGAATCAACCATTTTGGAATGATTGAAACTCCTTATGCAAAGGTTGCTAAAGGAAAGGTTACAAAAGAAATTGTTTATCTTAATGCGCTTGAGGAAGAGAATTCTAAAATTGCTCACGCCGCAACTGATTATGATAAGGATGGATTGATTACAAAAGAAATGTTGGAAGTTAGATTAAATGGTGAACCTGTAATCATTAGTAGAGATGAAATTGATTATATTGACGTTGCAACAGACCAAGCATTTTCTATTTCAACTTCTATGATTCCATTTTTAAACCACGATGATGCCAACCGTGCACTCATGGGTTCAAACATGCAGAAACAAGCAACTCCTTGTATCGTTCCTGAAGCGCCTCTAGTTGCAACTGGAGTTGAAGAAAAGGCGGCGTATGATACTGGTCGTGTTGTTATGGCAGCAGAAGATGGTCTTATTATTGGAGTTGACGCAAAGAAAGTTGTACTTAGAGGAAAGAAAGATCATGAGTACAAACTTGTTAACTTCAGTAGAACAAACCAATTTACTGTTTTCCACCAACGTCCTACAGTAAGCATTGGTCAAAAAGTTAAGAGAGGTGATGTTCTTGCTGATACTTCTACATCTGTAAATGGTCAAATGGCACTTGGACAAAACTGTCTTGTTGCCTTCATGACATGGTCAGGATCAAACTTTGAAGATGCTATTATTCTTTCAGAAAGATTAGTAAAGGAATCAAAATTCACAACTGTTCACATGGAAGAGTTTGTTATTAATGTTCGTGATACAAAGCTTGGGCCTGAAGTTACTACTCATGATATTCCAAACGTTGGAGAGAACAGACTTAAGAATCTAGACGTTGATGGTATTGTTAGAGTAGGAGCTGAAGTTCGCCCAGGAGACATTATTGTTGGTAAAATTACTCCAAAGAGTGAAACTCAACTTACTCCTGAAGAGCGTCTTCTTAGATCTATTTTTGGTGAGAAATCAAGAGATGTTAAAGATACATCAAAGAGACTAGAAAACGGAAAGCGTGGACGTGTTGTTAGTGTTAAAATCTTCTCAAGAGAAAGAGGGGATAAACTGGAGTCAGGAATCATCAAGAGAATTCACATTGAAGTCGCGCTTCTAAGAAGTGTTTCAGTTGGAGATAAGCTTGCTGGACGTCACGGAAACAAGGGAGTTATCTCGCGCGTTCTTCCAATTGAAGATATGCCATTCATGGCTGATGGTACACCTGTTGATGTTATTCTAACACCACTTGGAGTTCCATCACGTATGAACCTTGGACAGATTCTAGAACTTCACCTTGGACTTGCTGCAAATAAAATGGGTTATCAAGCTGTTGTTCCACCATTCGTGGGAGCTACACCTGAAGAAGTTAAAGCTGAGCTTGTAAAGGCCGGATACAATGAAACTGGAAAGATGAAATTGTTTGACGGTAGAACTGGAGAAAAATTTGCTCAAGACATTGCTGTTGGTTACATGTATATTTTGAAACTTCACCACATGGTTGAAGATAAGATTCACATGCGTTCCATCGGTCCTTACTCTTTGATTACTCAACAGCCTCTAGGAGGAAAGGCTCAAGGTGGAGGACAGAGATTTGGAGAGATGGAAGTATGGGCACTAGCTGGATACGGCGCAGCCCACGCACTTAGAGAAATGCTAACAATTAAGTCTGACGATATTGCCGGTAGAACTCAAGCTTTTGATTCTATTGTTAAAGGACACAAACTATTGGATCCAAATACTCCAGCTTCATTTAACGTGCTTCTTTCTAACTTGAGAGGATTATGTGTTGATGTTGAGCTAAGTAAAGAAACTGGCGATGAAGGAATGGATATAAACATGGTCGCAGGAGATGAAGTAACAGAAGAAAACAATTAATTCAACACCAATTATGAACATAAAAAATCCGTTAAACGCAACATTTAAAGAAAAGGGAATAGATGACTTCTCATCTATCATTCTTAAGATTGCATCACCTGATAAGATTAGAGATTGGTCATATGGCGAGGTTACAAAGCCAGAGACAATGAACTATCGTACTCAAAGAAGTGAGAAAAATGGTCTATTTGATGAGAAAATCTTTGGACCTGAAAGAGACTTTGAGTGTTATTGTGGAAAGTACAAGGGTATTAGATACAAGGGTATTGTTTGTGAAAAATGTGGAGTTGAATTAACTAAGTCAATTGTTAGACGTGAGAGAATGGGACATATTGAACTTTGTGTTCCTGTTTCTCATATCTGGTATTTGAGAACTATGCCTTCTCGTGTCGCTCAAGTTCTTGGAATGAGTCAAGGTGATGTTGAAAAAGTTATATATTTTGCTGGTTACCTAATTACGCATGTTAACGATGAAGAAAAAACTAGACTTCTAAAAGAATTAGATGGTGAATTCAAGAATAAGGTAAAAACTGTTACTGATGAAAAAACAAAAGAGGCACTAACAGATCTTTTGATGTCAGCAAAGCGCGATATTGAAAGTATTCAAGTTGGTAGAGTTTTGGATGAAAATCAATACCACAAATTCTCATTGAGATTTGGTGTTGCTTTTGAAGCTGGAATCGGAGCTGAAGCTGTTTTTAATATTTTCAAAAATCTTGATTTGTCAAAACTTTTGGCACAATTAGAAATTGATTTTACTAAAGTTAGTGCAGCAGACCGTGAGAAAATGATTAAGAGACTTGCTCTTATTAAATCAATGGTTCGTTCAAAGATTAGACCTGAGTGGATGTTTATCAATGCGCTTCCTGTTATTCCTGCAGCACTTCGCCCTATGGTTGCGCTTGAAGGAGGACGTCATGCAACATCAGATGTTAATGACTTGTACAGACGTGTGATCAACAGAAATAATCGTTTAAAGAAACTTAAGGAAATTAATGCCCCTGACGTTATTCTAAGAAATGAAAAGCGTATTTTACAGGAAGCAGTTGACGCTTTGATTGATAATACAATCAGACATGGTAATGCATCTTTTGCAGGACTAAATGCAGCGCAAAGAAGACCACTTAAATCTCTTGCTGATAACCTAAAAGGTAAAAGAGGATTGTTCCGTCAAAACCTTCTTGGAAAGCGTGTTGACTATTCCGGACGTTCTGTAATTGTCGTAGGTCCAAATCTTAAGCTTGATCAATGTGGAGTTCCAAAGCACATGGCGCTTGAGTTGTTTAGACCATTCGTTGTTTCAGAACTTATTAGAAAGGAAGCTGCTTTCAACATCAGAGGAGCATCAAGATTAATTGATGATGGTATTCCTGAAGTTTGGGCAATTCTTGAAGAAGTTATTAAGGAAAAGTATGTGCTTCTAAACCGTGCACCTACTCTTCACAGACTTTCAATTATGGCATTCAAGCCAGTTCTAATTGAAGGAAATGCTATTCAAATTCACCCCCTAGTTTGTTCACCTTTTAACGCTGACTTTGATGGTGACACAATGGCCATTCACGTCCCACTTTCTGAAGAAGCTCAAAAAGAAGCTAAAGAAATTATGGCTGCTGATAAAAACATTCTAAAGCCTGGTTCTGGAGACCCAACTGTTACCGCAAAGTTGTTGGATATTGTTCTTGGATCTTTCTGGATGTCTAGATATATCGCTGGAGATATGGGGGAAGGAAAGTATTTTTCATCTTTTGACGATGCTATTCAAGCACTTAGTTTTAACGCACTTTCATATAGAGCAAAAATTAATGTTATTGCGCCAGATGAAGAAAAGTATGGAGAGAATAGAGGAAAAATGTTTGAAACAAGTATTGGAAGAATTTTGTTCAACAACGTTTTGCCAGCTAGTCAGCCATTCGTAAATAAGGAAATTACTAAATCAATTTTGAACTCAATTATTGATGACATTATTACCGTAGAAGGTATTAGTAGAGTCGCACCATTTATTGATGCACTTAAAGATTTTGGTTTCAAATATCTTACAAAGTCAGGAGTTACTTGGTCATTGGACGATGTTAAAATTCCAGAAGGAAAGGCTGAACTTGTTAAAATTGCAGAAGATAAATCTCTTGAGGTTCTTGAACAATACAATGAAGGTCTTCTTTCAAAGGAAGAGAAGCACAGAAAGAACGTTTCAATTTGGCAAGATACAAAGTCACAAATTGAAAAACTTGTTTCTGACAATCTAGATAGTACAAGTCCTGTATATGACATGGTTATTTCAGGAGCTAGAGGTTCTGTTGGTAACCTTACACAGATGGTTGGTATGAAAGGACTTATTGCAAACGCTCAAGGAGAGACATTGGAGCTTCCAATTATTTCATCTTTCAAAGAAGGATTTACACCTATTGAATATTTCATTTCATCTCACGGAGCCAGAAAGGGTATGACTGATACCGCACTTAACACCGCAAAGTCTGGTTACTTAACTAGAAAGCTATTCGTTGTTGCACAAAGTGTGATGATTACAGAAGAGGATTGTGGAACAAAGGAAGGTATTATTGTTAACAAAATTGGTTCATCAGGTATTGACCTTTCAATGTTAAAGATTTCATCAGGACGTGTTCTTGCAAAAGATATTCTAAATGCAGAAGGTGAAGTTATACACAAGAGAAATCACCTGATTACAAAAGAGGATGCTAAGAAACTTGATAAGCTAGGTGTAACTGAAGTTTTTGTTAGATCACCACTTGTATGTAAAACTCCAGGAGGTATTTGTAGAATGTGTTATGGATCTGACCTTGGTAAAAATGCATTAGTAGAAACAGGTGAAGCTGTAGGAACAATTGCAGCACAAGCTATTGGAGAGCCAGGTACACAGCTAACTATGCGTACATTCCACTCAGGAGGAGTTGCTGTTGTCGGAGGAGATATTACAGCCGGACTTCCTCGTGTTGAAGAAGTATTTGAAAAGAGAAATCCAAAAAATGCAGCTGTTGTTATATCACACGATGGTATGATTACAGACATTAGAGAAGTTGGAAAAGAAAAAATAATAAAGCTTCTTCCTGATGTTCCTACAAAGAGTAAGAAAGGAAGTGAAATTGAATACACATGTCACTATGCCCGTGTTCCTCTAATTAAAATTGGACAACATGTATCAAAGGGAGATATTGTAACAGATGGTCACGCCAGCGTTGAAGAGTTGTTTGCATACGCAGGACAAGCTCGTACTCAAGAATATATCATTGCTGAAGTTAAGAAGATTTATGAATTACAAGGAGAAAATGTTTCAAGAAAGCACATTGAAATTATTGTTCGTCAAATGTTCTCACGTATAAAGATTAAGGTTGCGGGAGATACTCAATTTGCAATTGGTGATATTGTTGAACAATTTGAATTGGATCAAGAGAATAACAGAGTCAAGGATCTTGTTAAGGGAGCTGAATTCATTGAGGCAAAGGGAGATTCAATTGTTCTTGGTATTACAGAGGCTTCACTTACAAGAAGAAGTTTCTTGTCAGCTGCTTCTTTTCAACACACAAACAGAATGCTTATCAATGCTTCACTTAAGGCACAAAAGGATCCTCTATACGGTATAATGGAAAACGTAATCATCGGTAGATTAATTCCTGCTGGTTCTGGATTCATTGGTAGTGAAAAGTGGAAGATGATTGAGAAGCTAAAGGAGGAGGTCATTGCAGAAGAGGGTAACTAATATTGAGATATAGACGATTCTGATCGTAAACTTTAATCGTGAACACATAGTAAGATGGGTTGGTGCGTGGGTAGGGTCGGGGCATCAGGATGCAGACCCTTCGCATTATGTAAGTGGAGTAGAAGTGATTTTCTTCTGCGGGGCGTGAGGTCACACATATAATAAATAAATTAAATGTCATCAGCCGCTCAAACAATAAAAGAAAGGCTTACAATAGCAGAGGTTATTGGAGCTTACATAAAAATTGAAAAGACAGGCGCAAACTACAAGGCGCGCTGTCCTTTTCATAATGAGAAAACCCCATCGTTTTTTATCTCCCCAGCTAGAAATAATTACTATTGTTTTGGTTGCGGAGTAAAGGGTGATATTTTTACCTTTGTTGAAGAATTTGAAAGAATAGATTTTCTTGGCGCTCTTAAAATATTGGCTGATAAAGCTGGTGTTGAATTAATGCAATTTCAGCACGACAGAAGCAAAGAATCTGATTTAGACAAACTTAGAAATATTCTTGAAACATCAACTGTGTTTTATGAAAATCAATTACATGGAAATCCAAAATCAAAATTTGCATTAGATTATTTGTATGAAAGAGGACTAACAGATGAGACTATAAAAGCATGGAGAATTGGTCTTGCATTAAATGAGTGGAGAAATCTGGAAGATCATTTAAAAACAAATAATATTTCTGCTGTTGAATCAGAAAAAGTTGGACTAATTAAGCAGACAGGAACAAGTGTATACGACAGATTCAGGGAGAGAATAATGTTTCCTTTAGCTGACTCATCTGGGCGTGTTGTCGGATACTCTGGAAGATTTATAGAATTTGCTAAACCGGAGATTGCTCAATCAACAAACGCAGTAAATGATGATTCGAATACTGTAGCAAAAGATGCAGTCAAAGAAGCACCAAAATATTTAAATAGCCCAGACGGTCCACTGTTTAATAAATCGGAAATACTTTATGGATATCATAAAGCAAAGGAAGGTATCAGAAAGTTTGGTTATGCAATTTTAGTTGAAGGTCAGTTTGATATGCTTTTAGCACATCAGGCGGGATTCAATAATACAGTTGCGACATCAGGAACTTCTCTTACAAAACTTCATTTAGAGAAAATAAAAAGACTTACAGACAATACAATGATTGTCTATGATGCAGACAAGGCTGGGCTTAAGGCAAGTCTTAAGGCATGGGATCTTGCATTATCACTTGGAATGGATGTTAAAATAGCAGGGCTTCCTAAGGGGGAAGATCCAGCATCGTTAATACTAAAAGATAAGGAAAAGTTTAAGACATGTTTGAAGAATGCAAAACACATAATTGATTTTTATCTTGACATCCTAGAGGGCGAAGGATTAAAAGGAAGAGATCTATGGAAAGCGGTTGAGATTGAAGTGCTACCCTATGTACTTGCAATCGAGAGCTCAATCGATAGAGCGCATTTTATTAATAGAATTAGTTTGAGAACAGATATTCAGGAGGCTGATTTGAGAGCGGAGGTGGAAAGATTAATTGCAAGAAATAAGTTGCAAAACAACCCTACATCTAGGTCTGATGGTAACGTAAGTGATAATGTAGGTGACGGTGGAATCAAAGGAAATGGAGATAGAGAAAATTTGGAGGCCAATAGTATGGATCATTCTTCTATAAAGGGTTTTGATGACCTGAGTGATAGTGATAAAAAGACATTAGACAGATTGATAGGCTTAATTCTTTGGCTAAGAGATTCTGCTAATCTAGATAAAGCAGAACAAGTGTTGAGTAGGGCAGAGAGTTTTTTGGACTCTGTGAGTAAGAAATATTTTGATGAAAGAATATCTTCTTCTCCAACGGGACTTTCATTTGAGGCGGAAGTTTTATTTGCGGGAAGCTCTAAATTAGATCATGACATAGAAGAGTTGTTGCTGGAGATTGAAGAGAGAACAGCAAAACAGACACTTTCTATTTTGATGAATAATCTTAATAAAATGGAGAGATTACAGAAAAAGGATGAAGCGATGAAAATTTTGAAGGAATGCCAAGAGATATCTTTAAAGCTTGCAGAGGTGCAAAAGAAAAAGAAATTATATGGGTAAAAAACACTTTATTTCACAATGAAACTAGTGTAACATTCAAGGTATTGTAATATGATTTCTTTAAACAAAAGGAGCTATGACAAAAGACAAACAAAATAAAAAACTAAATAAGCCGGTACAAAAAAGCGCTCCAAAAAGCACTACTAAAACAAAAATTGTTTCAAAAAGTAAGGTTTCATTATCTACGAAGATTACAAAACCTATTTTAAATAAGAATGCAAAGAACGTAAAAACCGAGAAAAAAAATATCAAGATCGAAAAAAAATCTGTAGATAAAAATTTAGATAAAAATAAAATAAATATAAATAAAAAATTGAATAAAATAACACCTAAGGCTTCAGATAAAAAAATAAAAGTTGTGGAAAAGAAGCCAATCAAAAAGGTGGAAATAAAAGCTGTAAAAAAAGTACCTGCAGTAAAAGTAGTTGTTGATAAAAAAGAAAAAGTGAAAAAAGTTGTTGTTAAAGTTTTGAAAAAGACAGACAAATCTGCGTTTCACTCAACAAAAACCAGCGCAAAAGGGAAGACTTCTACTTGGGAGGAGAAGGCAACAGTTTTACTTGGTAGAGGACGAGATAGAGGATTTGTTACATACGATGAGATTTTGAAAGAATTTCCAAATATTGAAGAAGACATTAGCTTTCTTGATGTTCTGTATGAGAGACTTCAAACAGCAGGAATCGATGTTCTTGAAGGTGGGGGAATGCTTGACGTAAGTAATCAAGAAGAGGCTCTTCTTAAGAAGTATACAGTTACTAAAACTGATTCAAATTACGACTCAATTCAAATGTACCTTAAGGAAATTGGACAATATCCTTTGATTACCGGATCAGAAGAAAAGGATCTTGCTAAAAGAATTCAAAATGGCGATAAGGAAGCGGAAGGGTTGCTTGCTAAGGCAAACTTGAGACTTGTAGTTTCTATTGCAAAAAAATATGCAAACAGAAGTCCTGATTTAACATTACTTGACTTGATTCAAGAGGGAAATATTGGTTTGTTTAAAGCTGTAGATAAGTTTGATTGGTCAAAGGGTTTTAAGTTTTCAACTTATGCAACATGGTGGATTAGACAGTCAATTACTCGTGCTCTAGCTGATCAATCAAGAACAATTAGAGTTCCAGTTCACATGGTTGAGACTATCGCAAAGTATAAGCAAGTCCTAAGAAGACTTACTCAAGACTTGGGACGTGATCCATTACCTGAGGAAATTGCAATTGAAATGGGAATAGATGTTGAGAAGATTTATACAATTGAAAAAATAGATCAAACAACGGTTTCATTGGATGCATCAGTTGGTGATGATGATGATAAGTCAACATTTGGAGACTTTATTCCTGATGATAAGATTCTTTCACCAGATCAAGAATCATCAAGAAGAATTCTTGCTGACCAGGTCAAGGAGATATTGGCAGATCTTTCTGAGAAGGAAAGAGAGATTTTAATGTTGCGTCACGGGCTTGCTGATGGAATTCAACATACACTTGAGGAGGTTGGTAAGATGTTTGGAGTAACTCGTGAGCGCATTAGGCAAATTGAGGCTAAAGCGCATGAGAAGATAAGACAGCATGATAAGGTTAATAGATTGAAGAACTACTAGATTTACCTGTATTAGATGGTCTCAAAAGGATAAGTCCTATAAAACAAAACCCCTAATCTTATCTGGATAGGGGTTTTGTTTTTGTTGTATCTCTTAGTTGTATAAAGAAATTAATTCTCTGATTGTATTGGCACCCTTTGGCAATTAAAACTCTTTGTAACAGGGAGGGAAGAGATAGTCGATGCTGCACCATCTGAAATGTTTGTCTGCCAGACAAGAGTATGTCGTCCGACTAGAACTTGTTGATTGATCTGTATTGGATTAACATTTTTTCCATCCAGTTTACATGTTGTGTTTTCAAGTTTTGTGTCTACGTTGGATGTGGCTGACCAACTTAAAGAACATTTTGATGTATTTTCATCAGCAAAGGGACTGTTTAATTTAACTGTTGCAGTTAATGTTGGAAGAATACAATTTGTAGTTTTGTATATGGAGTCATTAGCTAACTGTATACCTTCTATGTTTGAGCACATGTCACCATTGCTTCCAGATGTAAGACACTTATTAGTAGATGAATCATAAAGATTGCTTTGGCATCTAGCTGAACAATTACTTGCATTAGATGGTGTAGAGTTTTGCGTACATTTCCATGACCATGTTTGTGCACTGTTAGAATTCAGATTAAATGACTTGTCAACTAATGCATGTCCTGTCTTACAAAGATTTGTTGATGTAGAATACAAACCAACTCCGTCACTAATTATGTTAGTATCACAACCATTTACCGCACCACTTGTTGAAGAGGCGGTAGTAAACGGTACACTTGCCCATTCACTCCATTCTGTTCCATTACCTGCTCTTACTTTTGCCCAGTATTTTGTACTAGGTAATAGACCGTCTATTATTGAATCACGAATACTGCTAATATCCGCTGCTGCAACAGCTCTTTTAAGCAAGCTGAATATTTTTTGTGCACCAGAATCATTTTTTCTAGTTATACCATCATTTGATCCGACGTTATTTATTGTTTTACCAGAAAAATCCTCGGTATCTGAAACTTGAACCTGATAGTTTGCTTGAGGTTTTGGGGCTGTATAAGTCCATTTTACAGTAGCGCCCGTTGAATTAATGTCATCAACACTTATTGTAACTTTTGGAATATCTATATCTGTAGGAATAGTGCTGGTAGCGTTAGGTACTAAGATTTGTTTAATATTCAAAGGTATTTTATATGTAGTATAACCACCCTTACCTCCACCAACAACACTGTAGAAGATAAGAAGATTAGATCCTACAGTAGGTTTACCTATGTTTGTTGTTATCCATTTTGAGGTAAAAGTCATTCTGTGACCTTCGTATGAGGCAGATTTTGTATTACTACCTGCATATGAAAGTCCGTAATTATAAACTGTTCCGGGTACACTCATGATATCTTTTTGTGCGACTACCTGTGTTGTAACCCACTTACCATGGGAAAATGGACCATTATTTGGAACCCAGGTTTGAACGTTCTTCATATAGTTTTCTGATTTTGTAGTCAGACCTATTTGTATTCGTCCGTTGTTAGGGTCATTGGTACAGTATGTATAGGAAGCTTGATATGTAAAAACCAAATCCTCATCAGGACTATATTGCTCAGTTGGTACGTTGGTGTTAAATCTCACCAGACTACCTAGGTATCCAATCGTCCCACTTCTGTATGATCCTTCATCGCTATTAAGTGCCTCATATACTTTATATTTGGCATCAACAGGCCATACACCAACAGGCCATACAACAGAAGCTGTTGCTATATTTATTCCTAAAAATAGAATTGCAAGAGCAATAATAGCAGCTAGTAGTTTTATGTATTTGTGCTTGAAGAGAAATACAGAAGATATGGCTAATATAAACAAGAGACCCAACGATACTAGCATTAATGTGTTTGATTTATTTTCAGGAATATTCAATTGTTTTGTTCCTTCAAAAAGCACTACTCCGTTCTTGTTCATAGTTTTTATAGAAACTCCTGTGATATTTTTAATATCTTTTGGAATAACCAATGAATAAGTAGAAGTAGAAAAATCTATATCTTTACTCACGGTATATAAAGATTTATTGTTCTTATCTAATAACATAAAAGTGGTACCATAAATCATTCCCGAGTTAGATGTTTGGTCTACAATAGTAGATGTAGAGAGATTATTTAATTTTTCATCAAGATTTAGATCTATGGGTGTACCATATATCTCAAAATTGAGTACTTGATTTTCACTGCCTAAAACATATACCGGTTCTCCAAATGTTACCATGTCACCCCCGACTATATATTTGAAACTAATTGTAGGGATATTAGAATTGTCTAATTTTAGATTACCTAAATATACTCCAGGTGCGTAATCGAATGTAGGTAGAGGAATTGTTACTGTAGTCTCTCCTTTTCTAATTTTAATATCTTCGGGCTTTAAATCTGGGATTTTAACGTCTGATCTTAATTTTGAAAAATTAATGTTTGGAGTTACTACTGTATCTATATTTGATTCAAAAGTTACTTCAATTGATGTTGAACTTGCAACCCCTTTGTATGTTGTTTTGGATAAATCATAAATTGTAGGACCAGAACCTATCGAGTATCTTGTTCCATTAGAGTGATATAGGTTTACATACTTAACTTTAGTTATTGGGCTATTATTTCCGTGAATAAAAAAATTATTTTTAGAAATAACCATGTTTTCCTTATCTACATCATCTGTAACATATGTTCTTGCATAAAATACATACGTTGAGGTACCGTTTGCTTCAAAAACCTTAGGAACGTTAACCTTCAAGGTTTTTTCACCAGATTTTACGTATACTTTATCCGTTTGAAGAACTTCTATTGGTTCATACTCGGTTGTATTTCCATTTGTAATTTGTTTAAATACACCATATTCGACCATTGTCTTGTCTTGAGGAAGGTCTGAGATGTCTAATGTTGCCTTTAGGTCTACAATATCTCCACTTTCTAGTACTGGTATGTTTTTTTGCAAAACACTAGATAGCGCTGTTAAAGAAAAAACTAATTTATTGGGAACAAAAGTTTGTGCGTGTGCTGTACCTGAAAACAGCATCGCGGCTAATAATACTAAGGTTAAAGATATTTTTTTCATATAAATACATAAAGAGCCTAACTTAGGTCAGAAGATCTGATCCGTTTAATCTATTAATACTTTTAATTATACTGCACATTAATGGATAATAGCAATGAATTTTTGTTCTTTATAGAATGAAAATACGATTGAATGCTGACCCTAATTTTTAACCCAAGTATAATAGCTTATCCACATTAAGAAGTATTTTGATGTAAGTTTGTGTGCATTTAGGTGTATAATTAGACAGTTAAGTTTATAAAGTACACTAATTAAAAGATTACTTTTCCATATGAATAATAAAAAATTGATGTTCGGCATAATTTTGATTGCAATAGTTCTTATAGGAGGACTGTTTGCTTATCAAAGATATACATTAAGAGCTCCAACTACCTCAGTTGTACCAACTGAGGTAGTTGATTCTTTTAATAAGGGTGATTTAAATAAAGCTATTGAGGTTTCAACTAATACCCTAAGGTCTGACCCAAATAATATTGCAACACTAATTGCACTTTCCTTATCATGGGCACAAAAAGGAAGTACAGAATTCAAGGAAAAAGAGTATGGCCAAAAAGCTTTAGATTATGCAAAGGAAGCACTGAAGCTTGACCCAACTAGTGTTAAGGCTTACATCGCTCTTGGTTATGCAACAGAAATCATGAGTAATTTTCCTGGGGCAATAGATGCGTATTCTAGTGCTATATCTTTGGATTCAAATAGTAGTAGTGCTTATGTCCATAGAGGTCATGCTTATGATTTATCTGGAGATCTAAAATCTGCTGAGATTGACTATCTAAGGGCAGACAGTTTAGATACAACTAATCTAGATGTTAAAATGAATCTAGGTAGACTTTATTCAAGGCAGAGTAAGGTTGAAGAAGCTAAAAAACAATTTCTTTTAGTCACTTCTTTTGCTGATAATACAAGAATTAGATCTGAGGCTTATTATGATTTAAGTTTCCTTGCTTTAAGCTCAACCTCAACTAAGGCTATAGATAATGCATTCGCATATGCCTCAAGTTCAATTTCTACAGATCCAACATATCCACAAGCTTATGTTGCAATGGGTAATGCCTATATGTTGAAAGGTGATTATGTAAAAGCCCTTGAGATGTTGAATAAGTCTCTTTCTATGTACCCCAACCTTTCATATGCAATGGGCTTAATTGCAAACATATATGGAAAACAAGGCGATGTAGATCTAGCTATAAAGAATTATGAAGCTCAGAAAGCAGCAGCTCTTGTTGATATTGGTTTAATGAATAACGATAGACCTATTGTTATTTCTAGGGCTGATATGAATGAGGCATATACTTATGCTGAAAATAATAAAAAAGAAGAGGCCGCATCAAAACTAAAAGAAATTATTGCCAATAGTAAGGACCCTGGATCAGATATCGGGATTTTTATTGTTTTATCAGATACAGGTCCTTATGGTAGATTAAAAAATCTCTCAAACTATAAACCATTTACTGATCTAGTTAGTCAGTTTAAGAATAAAATAAAATCTGGATTCAAAGTCTCAAACACACAAATAAAACCTGTCTCATTATTAGAAAAAATTATTGGTTATTTTAATTTCAAAAAAGTAAATGCTTCAGCAAATGTTGCTGGCCTGTGTAAAACTGGAGTAGTAAATAATGGTGGTTTTATTTACTATACTAATCCTGGTGGATATGACGGGTCTCCTCTGGCTGTAGCTACCTGTGAATTAATGAGAAATTATGTAAATGGCAATGTTGATTATGATTATGCTACTGCATTTGCCAATCTTAACGCTTTAGTGCTGTCATATCACGCAAGTATAGGTGCATCATATTCACTTAGTGAAGATGGATCGTATGTTGGTTGTGCAAATGGAGTTGGTGCTGCGTTTCAAGCTGCTCCTCCGTCTCCATCTGGAGCTGGAGTCTCATGTTCAACAGATGGAAGAGCAGCTAATTTAGCTTGGGTTAATCCGAGTGGCTACGATACTGTCTATATTCGAATAGTTGATAAAACTATTCACCCTACAGTTACTATGGGTGCAGATTTTTCTGCTTCAAACCACAATTGGATTGACAGTTATACAGGTAGTTCTTATTCTTCTGCAGTAGTACCTGATCATACTTATATGTGGTGGATTCACACAAGAGATACTAAGACTGGATTTTGGAGTGCTTTGGTAGGAGGTGAATTCAACTGTACACCCGCTCCTGTAGTGACTACTGGTGGTTCATTAGCTCTTTCGTGTAAGGCTGATGCTGTTGCGGTAAGTACAGATGTAACGTATGAGGCAACACCATACAATGCCTCAAGTACGGTTTCATATAAGTGGTATAAGGATGGAACTCTTCTGTCCGGCAATAACAGTCCTCTTCTTACAACATATGGTTATGATACATCAGGTATTCATACATCAGTCAGTGTAAGTGCTGTTGACAGTGCTTATCCTGAAGTAATTGCTCAGGCCTCATGTAGTGTAAAAGTTGGTTGTACAGATTCTAGACCAAAGGATACATGTACAGAAGGAACTCAAACTAATTATTCTTGTGTTGGAAATAGCTGGATACCTACAAAAACAATCGTTGGTACTTGTTCCTCAGAGTTCACAAACTTAGGTTCTGACCTAAAGGTTATACCAGCTATATCGATAGTTACATTCAAATTTAGATCTAACATTGTCCCCGTTGGAGGAAAATGCCCGTTGTATTTGGATGCACAAAATGTTAAGTCATGTAGTCTGATAAATAAATCTGGCCAGGTTTCTGTTCCTGTAACATCATTACCTGTAGTTGATAACAATATAAAGCTTGATGGACAAGTATCTATATCAGTCGGTACACACACACTTAAATGCGTTGGGTTGGGTGATAAAGCAATAGAAATACCGGTTGGTGTTAAGACTTGTTATTCAAGTCCAAATTATGGTGAAAATTAATTCTCAGAAATAGAAAAGTAATTGAAAAACGCCCCGGATGCTGAAAGCATCCGGGGCGTTGCATATCCATCTCACAGGATCTGTTGAAGTTTTTTATTCATCGTCCTCGCTTTTATTATAAACGACAACATATCCACAGCGAACAGTTATTGTTTTTTTACCAATAAGCTTTGGAAAAGCAGAGCGAAGAGCTGACAAGAATTTCTCCCTCAGCGACACAATTTCATCATGATGTAGTCCTTTGTCGATTTTCTGCGATGATGATTCGCGTTCTTCATCCGTAATTGACAAATCATAGGCCGACCCTTCAATAAGTTGATACATTGTAATCTGCTCATGATTCATCTTTCCCACAAAAGTCTCGTTTGCCGAAACGGCAAATAGAGGGAAAGGAAGACCTCCTTTTACAAGATCTATTGTGGGAGGTAGTTCATAAACACGTGCGGTAGCTAATTGAGTTCTCATTGTTGTTTTCTATAGAATTATTCGGCATTAACAATTAAGCACTCAGCACCAGCTGAATACCTATTTTTGAAAAGAACCGACTAATAGAACCATAACACTGCTAAATATCAATGTCAAATTTTGCCAGCAGTAAAATATGGTTATTTTTGTGTAAATTGCCTTAGGATAATTTAGAAAATTTTTATCATAACTGGTATAATCTATACATGGTAAATGCAAAACAAACTCATGGAAGTAAGGGGTCCCAAACCCCAAAACAGAATCAATTTGAGACAAGGTACGCCAAGTTAAACAAACAGCAAAAGAAGGCTGTAGACACCATTGAAGGACCTCTACTTGTGGTAGCTGGCCCTGGTTCTGGAAAAACAGAGATTCTGTCTTTGCGCGTTGCAAAAATTCTAAAGGAAACTCAGGTTCTACCTTCAAATATATTGTGTATGACATTCACTGATGCCGCCTCATCTAACATGAGAGACCGTCTGTCAAAACTAATTGGTAATGAAGCTTATAGAGTTTCAATTCATACGTTCCACAGTTTTTGTATAAACATTATACAAAAATACCCAGAATATTTTTATAAGGGTACACAATTCACCGCCGCAGATTCATTGACCCAAGTTAGAATCCTAGAAGAAATATTCTCAAATCTTCCACAGGGTAATTTATTCAGAGACAGTTACCATGAAGAAAAGGGATTTTCGTATCTAGCAGATGCAAAGAAAAGAATTGAACAACTTAAAAAGTCTGGAATCACCCCAGATGAGTTTAGGAAGATAATCGCACATAATAAACGTTCAGTAAGTAGAGCTGAAATAATCATTGTTCCAGCGCTTGAAGAAAGACTTGGAAAGGATACATTGAACATAGTTAAAGAAACCGTATTAAAATTAGCAAAGCAAGCAGAGTTAGAAAATAAAGAAGACCCATTTCCATCCAAGGAAGAAATATTCTTGCCTGTTCTGGCTGCTTATGCAAATTCCCTTCAAGCTGCACTTATTGATGCGGAAATAGATGAAGGAAAAAATACTCAAATTTCACTTTGGAAAACAAAAAACATAAAAACAAGAGACGATAAAACAAAGACTTTGAAAGAAACTCTTGATGAAGAAAAGATGGATATTTTGGCTGACGTATATGATTTGTATAGAAAGAGAATGACAAGTAAGGCTTTTTTTGATTTTGACGATATGATACTGGATGCAATCGAAGCTATAGAAAAGCATCCACGTCTTAAATTTGAATTACAAGAGCAGTATCAATATATTTTAATCGATGAGTTCCAAGACACAAATAATGCTCAAATGAGGCTTGTAAATCTAATCCTCAATGCTCCAGTGAATGAAGGGAGACCTAATGTGATGGTTGTTGGCGATGATGATCAGGCTGTATATAAATTCCAAGGCGCTGAGCTTTCTAATATCTTGAATTTTAGAATTAGATTTACCGATGTTGAAATTGTTACAATGACAGATAACTATAGATCAACACAAGACGTATTGGATATTGCCACTCACTTAATGAGAAAGGGAACAGGCAGACTTGAAGACAAGATGCCGGAATTGGAGAAAAGCCTTACATCGATGAATAAAGATTTAGGAAAGGGAGATATTATTCATAAAAAATTAGACACAGCATTACATGAATCTCATTACGTTTCTAGGAAAATAAAAGAGTTGATTGATAATGGAACAAATCCAGAAGATATTGCTGTGATTGCGAGAAAGCACTCCCGACTTGAAGAGATTGTTCCATTTCTTAAGGCGGTAAATGTTCCAATAAGATATCAACGTGAACAGAATGTTTTTCTTGAGCCGCATATAATGCAATTGATTATTATTTCAAGATTTGTCGCAAGTCTATCTAGAAAAGATTCAATAGAAGCAGATAATTTTCTCCCACAAATTCTAAGTTTTCCATTTTGGCAATTGAGTAGAAAAACTATTTGGGAAATATCTAAGGTTGCATATGAGACCCGAAAAAAATGGCTAGAAATAATGCTAGAATGGGAAGATAAAAAAGTTGTAGACATAGCACACTTTTTAATTGATGTCGCCAACATTTCTCTATATGAACCATTGGAAAAAGTGCTAGATATAATAATTGGAGCTCATGTTGTTTTGGTTTCTGAAAGTGAAGAGGATAATGAGGATATCGAAGATAATATTGATGAAATAAATAGTATAAATGCTGCTCCAATAAAAACAGAAATAAAATCTCCATTCAAAGATTATTATTTTAACAAAGAAAAATTTGAGCATTCAAGAACAGAATATCTTTCTTTTCTTTCAAGTCTTCGAGTTTTTGTGAGAGCCCTTAGAGATTATGTGGGAGAGCGCGCATTAAACGATGATTCATCAAATGATATAAGTTATCACTATTTGACGATTGAAGATTTGATTAACTTTGTTAACCTTCGACAAAAAAATAATTTACCACTTAATGATGAAAGTCCTTTTGCGAGTGGTGAAAATGCTGTGAATCTATTATCATCCCATGGGGCAAAAGGTTTAGAGTTTGATACAGTTTTTGTATTGTCTTGCCAGGATAGTATTTGGGCCGGAAGGGGATCGAGTAATAAAATATCATTCCCTATAAACCTACCAATTCAGCCAGCTGGAGATGATGAAACTGATCAGCTGAGATTGTTCTATGTTGCATTAACTCGTGCAAAGCGACATTTATATTTGACTTCATATAGAATTGCAGAGACTGGTAAGGAATCTTCATTACTTAGGTTCCTGCTTCCTCCCAATGATTTTGATTATACAAAGTCACCTGCCGTACTTGAAACGCTGTATAACCCAACAGACACCTCTCTAGAGGGTGTTCCTGAGACTCATGAGCTACTAACAGCTTCTTGGATGCTTTATAATACTCCACCGTTCTTTGGTGAAGAAATAGAACTATTAAAGATACCACTGAAGGACTATAAGCTTTCTGTTACTCACTTGAATAATTTCCTAGATGTCAAAAGAGGCGGTCCACAAACATTTTTGGAGCAAAATTTATTGCGATTTCCTCAAGCCAAAACTTTGGTAAGTTCATATGGGTCGGCAATTCACAAAGCAATTGAGAGGTTAATTGTATCTAAGAAAAAGGAACAATCAGAATATGATTATTATGACGAAGGAATTGATGGCAGTGAGGAAGAAATTAACACAACAGAAAAGCAAAGACTATTAAAATGGTTTGGAGAAGCTTTGAAAAAGGAGAGGATGTCTAAAACGGATTTTGAATATTATATATCTAAAGGAGAGGAAGCTTTATCTGCATTTTATGATCAGAAAAAAGAGGACTTTAGCGGAGACGATTTGTCTGAAGTTGATTTTAAAAATGAAGGCGTAGTTATAACTGATGCACAAAATAGAAGTGCGCATTTGACAGGTAAAATCGATAAAATATTTAAAAATGAAAATAGGGAATATGAAGTTGTTGACTTCAAAACTGGCAAGGCTGAATTTAGTTGGCAATCAAGTGAAGAAGATAAGAAAATAAAATTAAATAATTATAAGCGCCAGCTGGTGTTCTATAAATTATTGATGGAAAATTCAGTACGATATAAAAATTGTAAAGTTTCAAAGGGAATACTACAGTTCGTTGAACCTGTAAAAGAGAAAACAGAAAAAGGGAGTATTAAGGAGAGAATTGTGAGTCTGGATTTGGATTTGGCGCATATTAAGGATGAAGAAGATAATGATTATGATAGATTGAGTAGATTGGTTTGCATCGTTTATGATAAAATAATGAATCTAGACTTTCCTGATGTAACTGAGTATGACCCAACTCTGAAGGGGATAAAAGAATTTGAAGATTGGTTATTAGCTGGCAACTAGTATTTGTATTTGGGGTCAGGCACCATGGTGCCTGACCCCAAAAGAAATCCGGCGGCCGATTGAACGGCCGCCGGTTTTTGGTTGTTTGAGTCGTGTAGCTATTTGGAGCAGCATCCCAATAGTCCATCGCTGGACGTAAGACATCTATCGTGAAGTCTCTTGAACCCAACATACAGGGCTTTACTGCCATCTCTCGCTTCCGAGGTTGCAGCACCGAGGTCTTTACAGGTAGTTGCGCTTTTGACTGCTTCCATCGAGATATGATCCCAATGTTGTTCTGCAAAAGCCTTTTCAGTGCTACCACGTGCTGCTCTATCATAGGCTCCACGAGCTTCAACAGCCGTTTTGGTTTTGATGATATCCGTAAGTCTGGCAACGGTCTCCTTATCTAAATCCAGAAGCCGGGCCATTTTCTTGGCAATTTCCTCATCCAAATGGGACATGTTATTTTTCTATGTGTGAATATTTGTGCTAGTTGAACCTTCGTTAATTCTACTCCCTTAAGTAAAATCATTATTAATATTACATACAAAACTTGATATGTCAAATTAATTGTAGGCAATATAATACTGTGGTTATACCTTATTTTTTAAGAATATTAAATTGACATATAACATCTAAAACGGTAAATTAAATAAGGGCAAATCAACCAATGAGGGAAGATTTTTCAAAAGAAATTCAAACCAATAGATATGTTTTATGACACAAAGTAATTCAGACTTAAGTTTAGAGCGTGAAGATCCTGCGAGTATGCAGGTAAAGATTAAACCTGTAATTATCCGTATTGATAGAAGTATACCATTCACACTCACCGCAAGTAGGGGTAATGAAGAAGGTTTCAAATTGGAAACCTGGCGTGGTCCAAAGGATGGAAATGGTCTGGAGGGCAAAGAGGAGCAGAGTAAACGTTCATCTAATATCATGGAGATTGATTTTTCTAAATTTTCAAAGCAATGTAATTTTCTTAATGGTTTGAAACCAGGAGAAAACCGCATAACTGGGGAAGTGAGAAAAGAAAGATTGGTTAGGACGTCTGTTCAGGCGGATGCCAAATTTGGACAAGCCTTATTTGTGGAAGAAGGACAGACGGCACTTCGCTTTATATACGATGAGTTTGGTGTTGAACATATCGAGTTTCTAGGTACCGTGCTTCGTGGTTTTCGTGGACGAAGATGTGTATTCAATCTTCATCGGAATGTGAGTAAAAATAATGATGGGTCATGGTTTTGGTTTACAGCGTGGCTCGGTTATACTCGTCCGGTGGATAGCTTTGGACTGACGATTTGCAGAGAGAAATTTGTCAGACGCAGCTCTTGGGGTTCAATGGTCCCGTGTTGACCTCCAACAAAACAATAGCCGCAGCACCTTTGGTGCTGCGGCTATTCTTCTTAAATCTGTGTCTATGACTATTTTGAAACTGTATCAACCATTTTCTGAAGCTCTGACTTTGGAACAGCTCCTTGAATATAAGTTGAACCCTTTGGTCCTACAAAAATAACTGTTGGTGTTGCATATATACTTAAATCATTAGCATCTTTTGCATCTGACTCAATTGTTGCTAGATATGCTGGATTTTTTGCATCATCATTTAGTTTTGCAACATCAATACCAAGATCTTTTGCGTATTTCTCAAAGAAAGGTTTATAGTCTGTTCCAACTTTATCCCACTCCTGCTGATTCTTAAACACTACACTTGCAAACTCCTTGAATTTTCCTTGTGCAATAGAGGCGTATACCATCTTAGCTTCATCTTTTGACTGGGCATGAATTGGTATAGTTCTGTATACGTACCTTATTGTAGGATTTTCTTTTAACAATTGTTCAATCTCAGGTTCAAGTGATGAGCACGCTGGACATGCATAGTCAGCAAACTCTACTATTGTCACAGATGAAGTGCTTACGACAGAGTCTTTTAGTAGGGAAGTTACACCATTCTCAGTAACTGGGTTTCCAGCTTTTACAAGAAGCTCCATTTTAAGTATTGGTTTTGGAATACCTGTTTGCCCGCCGTTTTGAGCTGAAATATATAGCCCTGCACCAACAACCAGAACTGTTATAAATGCGATAACTCCAATAAATTTTAATTCACTTTTCATGTATTTTAAATTATAAATTGATTAATAAGTACAAGATATAATAACATTTATTGCTATCTGGAGCCAACAAAATCGGCCCTAAAATTGATTGACATACCACTTAATTTAGGTTATTGTTAGCCATGAAATAAAGTTCTTTCGATTCGATTTGAGATATTCTTTATTTGTTTGATTGAATTTAGAAATGATAATCATAATCAGTTATTAGTAAGGGCTAATAACACTACTGGCGGCAGCTGGTAATATGATTCTGATATCAAACTAAATTCAACCACGTAAACAAATGACATCGATTAGCAGTAATACTCTTATGTGTATTGGGCTTGGAATTTTAGTGCTCATCAATTTTATATACAGCACTGCCGGATTCTACGCAGCGTTCAGAGACGGATTCAAGGATCGTAGATCAATGAAGTTGGTATCAGTTTTCGTGCTGGTGCCTCATGTTCTGTTCTATGTCCTGGTGATATGGCTCAACTTACCATCACTATTAATGTTCTCTATAATGGAAGGCGCAGCCATTGCTGGAATGCTTATTGGATACATGGAATATCTTGGTGTTAAGAAAAAAATAAAGTCAGGTGAATATGATAGCCCAGAATCATAGGGATCAAAAGTTCACTCCACTTATAAGACATCGTATGGTTTGCCCAGCGATGTTTTTTCATTGTTATATAACTACTCAATAATCATTTAAGATCTAAGCATTCTATAACCACGCCCACTAACTGTATGTATCATTCTTTTGTCTCCAGTTTCAATTTTTTTTCTTAAGTTTCTAATATGTGTTTCAACTGTATTGGTAAATGGATTTGAATCTCTTTCCCAAACCTCCTCTAGGATTCTTCCTCTTGTTATTATTTTGCCTTCATTTCTTGCAAAACAATTAAGTAGCATATATTCCTTGCGGGTTAAATAAACTTCTTGGCCTTGTTTTGTAACCATTTGAGTATTTGTATCAATTGTTAAATCATCTAATGTCATAACATCCTCCATGATTTCATAAGGCCTTTTTGTTAAAGCATTAATTCTTGCAAGAAGCTCCTCAATATTAAATGGCTTAGTAATATAATCATCCGCACCTATTTTTAGCATTGTAACTTTGTCTGGTATTTCTGATTGGGTAGAAACAACAAGAATTGGACAGGTTATTCCCGCCATTCTGATTTCTTTACAAATTGTCACACCGTCTTTTTCAGGAAGGATTAAATCCAATAATATAATATTATATTTATTTATTCTTGCTATATAAGAACCGCTCTTTCCATCATGTGCCATGTCAACAACATAACATAAGGATTCAAGAGAACTTTTCATTGCTTCAGCCAAAAAAATATCATCATCTATTATTAGTATTTTCATTTTTAAAATTTAATTATAATACTAATATTAATGCATTTTTAAATAAACAAAAACCAAAGAAAAAGTACCTAATGTTAGCAATCTTGTGGATAACTATAAAATATTAGTTTGCTCGCTTATCAGCTTTATTGGGGTTGAATACGCAATAGAAAGAGGAACTCGCAATAGTCCTTGAGAGAGGCTTTGTACGGTCTCAGGCGCTGTGTTCTGTGTAGAGTCAGTATTAATGACGCTAATATTGTTAACAACCGCAAGGTCTCCTCGACCCCAACTCATGTTTCCGTTTATTATTCCGATAACCGTATTACTTCCTTCTGTAAATAGAGGGGCCCCACTATTTCCACCAAGATTTATAGAATTCAATTGAATGTGATTATATTTATCACCGGCCACCTCAATATTAGGAAAGGCAGATACTACAGCTCTGTTTGTTGAAAATGGATACATAGTGGGATCATTATATCCACCTGTCATTTGGAAACCACAGAAGAAAGTAGATTCATCATATTCTGGCATGTAAGATGTATCAAGTTCAAAGAATGGAAAATTATTGCCACTATCTGTTTGCTCGATTTTTAACAAACATACATCGTAAGTTTCATTAAATTTTGTTAACGTAGCAATTTTTCTAACACCATCATGAAGTTCAACCTCTATTCTCATTATGGAGGTTTCTAATGAGTTTTTTATTTTATCATGCTCTGATAAGCTAGAGGACGATACGTTTGTAAGCGTGGGGGAGTTTATGTTTTGAGATTTCTGTATTCTAAAATTACGTAACTCCATTGCAGAAATAACATGAAAACATGTCAAAAGTTCTCCACTACTATTTATAAAAAAACCTGTTCCTGCGGATGTTGATCCGTTTCTAAATTGCACAATAACCCTAACTAGCCTTTCTTTTTTGTAGGGAATATCGTTTCTTATTTTTTTCTCTGATTGCATGATAGTATTATTATATCATCAATGTCTATTTGGGCTCAGTCAATTCAGCAAACGATTTAGAAAAATCGCCACAGGCTCGCCTTCTGGGTAATTTCGTGTGTTTTAGAGCTTTACCCCTAATTTAAATATTTATATAATCTTTCGAACACTAAGTCTCTAAGCCCTAAAAATAACCTTAAAGAAGTGATAAATATAAATAACCGATGTTTTTATAGACCCCTGTGATTTAAGACGTCTTGCTGAAGTCTTCATTATAAGATTTCTATCAAAAATAATCGTACCTTCTTTTGCCATTCGCTTTGCTGTATCTGTATCATCACCGTAGAACAATATATTTGTATTGTATCCACCAATCTTTTCTAAAATATTAGCTCGAAGAAAAACATTTCCACCTATTGTGACAGCACCTTTGTGAATTTTTTGTAGAATATAATTAGATATAGTGTATGCGCATTTCTGAAATACAAGGGAGAATTTTCTAAAAAATTTATCACCATCGTAATAATCATAAGGACCGGTAACGGCAACCACTTTCTTGGAAGAAAAATGTTTTACACCTTTTTGAAGCCAGTTAGAATCAGATAAACAGTCAGCATCAAGATTGGCTATAATGTCACCGTTAGCTTCAGTCCGACCTTTCTCTCTTGCCCACTGTGTACCCTTACGGGTTTCGGAGACTACTTTGACTCCCATATTTTTCACAATTTCTGCAGTTCTGTCAGTACTGCAATTATCGACAACGATTATCTCAAAATCAGGATAGTCCTGTTTCAACGCAGCTTTAACGACAGCTTCAATAGAAGCCTCTTCATTATGTGCAGGAATAATAATTGAAATTTTCATGTTGCAATGGTGGATTTATTTATATATATAAATAAATCATGAACCCTGTAGCAGAGATCTATTGTTTCAACAAACTATCAATGATTTGCTTCATCTGAGGATAAGGCATAGCTCCTAGTCCGTTTCCGTCTTTATCCACTAATGGAACATTCTTTCCGTCCATTATAAGAACTGTATAAGGTGTACCTTCAACACCAGCCTTCTTTGCTGCTACAATTTGTTCTGATATTTTACTTGCATATTTATTACTGTCTAAACATGTTTTGAATGCTTTCGCACCTAATCCAACTGTGTCAGCAAATTCATACAATTTAGCTTTTTCTAAGCCATTATTTGATGGGGTATTTTTAAATATTTCTGAAAGATATTTCCAGAAAACTGTATTTCCTCCAAGTTCTGCTGCACACTCTGTTGCCTCTGCTTCCTTTGGTGAATTGCTGTGTAGTTCAATAATTGGAGAGTGTCTATAAACCCAAGCTAAAGTTCCATCAGCTTTCTTTTCATCGAAGATTTTTCCAATTGTTGCATGATATGACTTACAGAAAGGACACTCTAGATCTGAGTATTCTATAATTGTAATCTTTGCTGTTTTTGGATCTCCTAGGACATGGTCTACTGCTGTTATTGGTTCTACAACAATGTTTGCTGTTGGATTTGGTAATTTTACAGCAGCGTTAGCTACAGCCTTACTTGGATTTGTTCCAGTCATATATATTCCTCCGGCTATTAATGCTCCCGCAACAACAATCGCTAAAGGTATTATTAGTGCTTGTATCGATACTTTGTTTTGTGTATTTTCCATGTTGTCTATTATATCAAATTAAATGCTAAAAAGGCAATGTAAAGTTCATCTTGTTTTCTCCAGCATCTTCCCAGTCTTTTGTTTCAACAGAGAATTCAATAATAGCTTCACCTTCCTTATATTTTAGCTTTTTATTGGCGATTGCGTAATCATGAACCTCTTTAGTGATTTTAACATCGTCAAGACAATATTTTATTATTTTCTCAATCTCGCCTTTTTTCCACCATTCCACAGCCTCTAACCCATGAGCACTTTTTCCAGCGTTTAATGTTCCTTGTCCAATAACACCCAACCCCACTCTAAAGCCAAGGGATTTTTTAACTTCCTTAAGAAGGTCTAGACTTTTCTTTTGTAGTAGGTTTCCTGGATAGTATTTGTTAAGTAGGGGAATATCAAAATGATCGCCATTGAAAGTCACAAGAACGTCAGCTTGCTCAATTAAAGGCCAAAATTTATGTAAATCTTCCTGAGTATAACTTGTATATTCAGCAGTTTCAGAGTCGTAGGCACATAATACAGAGATATCTAGTGCTGCAGGGTCTGCCTTACCTACCTCCTGAAATGTATTTCTAGTTTCAATGTCAAAAAAAAGTTTTCTCATATTATTTAATTTAGTGGTATTATTGTATCCTAAGATGACTAATTTAGACAATCAAAAACTACATACACAAAACGATGTTTTTGTGGCATATAAAAAGGAAGGAGAAACACCTCTTGAGTGTTTAAATCGTTTAAAAGATGAAGGTTTTTTACCATTTAATGATAAATTCACTTACGCTGGACGCTTGGATCCTGTGGCAGAAGGTCTGATGATTTTTTTGCGAGGTGAGGCTATAAAGGACAAGGAACACTTTTTGGGTCTAGAGAAAGAATATAAGGTTGAGGTTCTGCTGGGTGCCGTAACTGATACTGGAGATATTTTAGGGCTATTAAATTCTGTTTCAAATAATGAGGTAGTTTTTGATATTAAAAATATTGGAAATATTTGTGAATCATTTATTGGTGATTTGGAGGTACCATATCCATGGTTTTCTTCAAAGACTGTAAACGGAAAGCCACTACATATGTGGTTTAGAGAATTTGATTCAGAAGAAGATGTAGAAAATGAAGAGTGTGAGTTCGGAAAAAAAACAACAAATGAATCAAAAGATTCATTTGTTAGACCGACAACAAAACTGTCTATAAAAGATATTGAGTTTATTGATCTCAGTTTTATCACTGCCAATGAACTACATAATAATGTTATCAAAAGGATCAAAAAAATAAAAGGTGACTTTAGACAGAATGAAATAATACAAGAGTGGGACAAGGTCTCTGTAAATAATAGTTCTAGTAATACAAAAAAAAATACCAAGAAGCATTCTGGCGATAGTACTCAGGGTATTGAATTTCCTTTGATTAAGATAAAAGTTAGATGTGGAAGCGGGTCGTACATGAGAACTCTAGCTGAACTAATTGGTGAAAAATTAAATGTTCCGGCTTTGGCATATTCTATAAAAAGAATTTCTATAGGAGAATACAAGATATAGTTAATATAAAATCTTTGGTATTTCTTTATCTTTTCTTTATAGAAAACTCATATTGATTTGTTATTTTTTTTGTGCGGCAGAAATGAAATTTCTGCCGCACATTAAAATATAATATTTAATCACAGTATGGAGATTTCCAAAATAGTGATATTTAACGGAGGAAGGGTACGTAGAGTTATTCATAATAAGGAATGGTACTTTTCAATTGTAGATATAGTAGCTGTGCTCACAGATAGCACAAGAGCAAGTGCTTATTGGAGCGCAATGAAAACTCGTGTCAAAAATGATGAAGGGATTCAGTTGTCTACAATTTGTAGTCAACTGAATTTGGAGTCATCTGATGGTAAAAAATATGAAACTGACTGCGCAAATACAGAAGGGGTATTTCGTATTATTCAATCTATTCCTTCGCCAAAAGCAGAACCATTCAAACGGTGGTTAGCAAAGGTTGGTTATGAAAGAGTTAAAGAAATAGAGGATCCAGAACTCGGAGTCAAAAGAACAAGGGAATTGTATAAACTAAAAGGTTATAGTGAAAACTGGATTGAGAAACGTATGCATGGTATTACCATTCGTGAAGAGCTGACTGAGGAATGGAAAAGTAGAGGGGCAAGAGATTGTCTTGATTATGAAATATTAACAGCAGAAATTTCTAAAGCTACCTTCGGTGTTACACCCTCAGAATATAAAAAACTCAAAGGACTTAAAAAAGAAAGTTTGAGAGATAACATGAATGATTTTGAATTGATTTTTAATATGTTGGGAGAGCGCTCTACAACCGAAATTCATAGAAATGAAGATTCAAAAGGTATATCAAAACTTAAAGAAGATGCAAAATTTGGTGGTGATATTGCAGGTGATGCCAGAAAGAGACTGGAAATTAAGTTGAAAAGGTCTATTGTGACAAGGCGCAGATTTGTAAAAGGCATATAGAAATAATACTGGAATAGACAAATAATGTTTAGAAATTAAATAATCAAAAAAATATAAAATAAAATCTTTGGTATTTCTTTATCTTTTCTTTATAGAAAACTCATATTGATTTGTTAGGATTTTCATATGGCACAAAAAACCAGTGAGAATATTTTGAAAGTAAGATTAAAAGAGGGGTCTATAAAACAAGGCCTCTCTATTTTGACAGAACCATCTATTGCATCGGTAATTTTACCTGAAGCAATAGTAAATTCTATAAAAAAAAGTCATGATGAGTCATTATTATATTTACATTCAAAGAATTCAATTGATCAAGCTGATACATTAATTGCAGATGCTATAAAATTATCTGCATCGGATATTCATATCCAACCTTTTAAGGACAAGACGGAAATAAGATTTAGAATAAAAGGAGATATGAGTGAAGGTCGCTATATAAGGTATGAACAATACATAGAATTAATTGGAAGGTATAAGATTCTTGCTCAAATGCGCATAGACATAAGGGATGTACCACAAGATGGTAGTTTTGGGCACTTAAACTATAGAGTTCGCGTAGCAACAATTCCGGGGGTTGATGGAGAGTGTATGGTTTTACGTGTACTAGATTCTTCTGGTTTAAAAATACAATATCTAACGGACACAGGTATGTCTTCATCTGTATTTCAAAATCTATTAGAAAGTTTAAGGATCTCCCCCGGGCTTGTTATTTTTTCGGGTCCAACGGGTAGTGGTAAGTCTACTAGTGCGTACAGTTTGCTGACTTCTTTAGTTGAAGAAAACAAGCAAGTCTTAACAATTGAAGATCCTGTGGAGAGACGGTTAGATGGTTTAAGGCAAGTTCAAATACGCCCTCAATCAGGCTTTAACTATGTTCAAGCACTTAAGGCTTCCATGAGGCAGGACCCAGATGTTATTTATGTTGGTGAAGTTAGAGATTCTGACACCATGAAGAGTGTAATGAACCTTGCCTTAACAGGGCATACCGTAATAACAACAATTCATGCAAGGGATGTAAAAATGGCAATAAGAAGATGTAGATATTTAGGAGCGGATTCTTATGAATTTTCTATGGTTATTAGAGCTGTATTTAATCAGAGGTTGGAAAATGTTTCTAAGGATGCAGAATGGGCACATGATCAAATAGCTACTTTTGAAAGCCTGTTACACAACAAAGACGGTGACGCATACACAGTTTTTACAGATGAAAATAATGGTAAGTCAGACGTAAGTAGATATAAAGAAGAATTCACTTATGAATCAATGGAAGAAGATAAAAGAAATAAAGTGGATAAGATATGAAAAAATAATGAAAAAAATAAGTAACTCAAAATTAAGAAAAGATATACTGGTACATTTCAAAATGTTCGCTAGGTTATATTCTGCTGGTGTACCTCTTGTAGAATCACTTAGTGTTTTTTGTAATAATGAAGGTGACTTGGATTGGAAAAATCAAATAATAAATAAATTGAAATCAGGTAAAACTTTTGGACAATCTATAGAAGATTTGAATTTACCAATTAAAAACTATGAATTAACAATCATAAAAAAATCTGAGAGTTCAGGTAATTTACCGGAGGGGATAAACCGTGTATGCAAAATGAGTAAGAGTATAGAGAAAACCAAATCAAAGTTATTATTAGCCCTACTTTATCCATGTATTATACTGGCCGTATCTTTAATTTTAGTATTAATGATACTAATAATAATTGTACCAAAGATTAAACCTTTATTTAGTGGAGGAAGAATTAGCATACCTTGGACAACACAAGTGCTTTTTTTCTTAAGTGACAATTTATTGCCTATGATGTTTTTGGGAATTATTTTATCTGTAGTAATTACGATAGGGTTTGTGTTTTATATAAAGAAAAAAGGCCTAGAGACTTTTCAAAATCACGTTGGAAGCTTAATGATTAAAATTCCAGTATTTGGAAGCCTAATAAATCATTACTCGGCCTTAATTAGCTTTAGAATAGCAAGCGAGGTCTTTGCTTCAAGTGGTCTCCTTGTCGAGTCGCTACGAGACTCAGCAAAGGGATCTCTAATACCAGTAGAAAGAACAAAACTCTTAAACGTTGCAAATGAAGTTGAAGGTGGAATGCTCTTGTCAAAAAGCATAGGTAGGGAGGTGTCCAGTAAAAATAAAATATGGATTCCTTTAATTGTTTGTGGAGAGCAAACTGGGTCTATATCGGAGACATTTTCTTCTATAGCAGACATTCATCAAGAATATTTTGATGAAGGAATTTCTTTGATAAATAAGCTTATTGAACCAATATCAATGATTGCTGTTGGGATAGGCGTTGGGTTTATTGCAGTTTCTATTATCACGCCAATGTATTCACTTATTTCCTATACGGGTTATTAAAATGATTAAATTAAGATTATAATTAACAAAAAATATTAATGCTCATACTAGAATTGATGACCTCCTTAATGCTTTGGATTGCAATTATGATTCCTATAAATTCATATATACTTGGCATAAATGAAAGGTCTCCATATAAATTAATTCAAGACGTTTCTAATCAAACAATTTTTGATGTAACAAAAGTTGGTTCAGAGGCATATATGAATAGAGTCGATTTATGTAGTGGTGACACGGGGACTAGTACACCATCCTCGTACATGATGATATCTCAAATAATCCCAGTTAAATCAACCTCTACTGAAGTGACGGGAATAATTTCAGATGGCCAGAATATTTATGTGAGCTTGAATTCCGCCTCAACAACGGATTATGATTTGATTACATATAATTATAAAAATATTTCAGAGCCATTAGACAGAATTGATTCTGGGCCTGGTGTTCTGGGATTGGTTAATGTAGGAAGAAATATATTAGTAATTAATTCAAGTGTTAATAGCGCGATACAAAAATTTAAATTTGATCCCACTCTTATGAAACTTAATAAAGTCGGTGATTATAAAATATCTTGGTCCAGCTCCGCTAATCCGGTGTATGCAACAAAGTTAGCAATTATTTATCCGCACTTATTTGTAGGACTCAAGAAAAATAATAATGAAGAACTGTTTTCTATTGATTTAACAAAAATAGATTCTGTTATAGGGATGGCTGGTGCTATTGATAACAAATGGGAACTGGATAGCTCGGTCCAGGATTTATGGCCAATGTATGATAAATACCAGCACCTTCTTGTCTCAACAGCAAAGGAGCCTGAAATAATTGATTTGTGTTTAAATTGCAATTTTACATACACACCCATGACTTTATTTCCGTTTGCTCCATCTGTAAGCTCATTTGATCTGTTTGGATCACTTGGAAATGTAAGGAGTTTGATTCAAGATAATGGCTCAATTTATGTTGGAAGGACAGCTGGAAATAACGAACTGTTCAAGATTAATATAGATAGGGATTATTCTACAAGTACCAAGAACTTGAACCAGAACACAGCTGTAAGTTTTGTCTATGATTTAGTAAATTCTATAGATGTTAATGAAGGTATATATTCAATGCTTATCTCTGGCAGAAATTTATTTATTGCAGCCGGAAAGAATAATTCTAAAATTCAAATTAGAGATAGTTTTGATTTGTCTAAAATAATACAGACAATTAATACCACAAGTTCGATAATAGATTTAGAGTGTGTTGGGGATAAAATTTTTGGAGTTGGATCAAATTACAAAATGAATGGGACTTCAACAGAATCAATAACACCAATAATTTTTGAATTAATTCCCGCATGATATATAAAAAAATAAATACAAATTTTAAGCAAGGATTCACTTTGATAGAGATTGTGATTTATTGTGCGGTTTTTGTAACCTTTGCCGTGTTTGTTATTGAGTCTATGATTCAAATGAATAGTAGGTTGGCCTCCAATGATAAACGGACGGAGTTTAGAAATGATAATATTTATAACATTAATTTTGCAAATATATATAGACGATTTAGGATCAGTAATCAAAAAATCGAGAATAGTTTTAGCAGCTTGGTATCCAACACAGTTCAAAGTACTCCAGAACTAAAGGAAGATAGGGACATAGGTATCAAATTCAACAAGACTTCATCTTCCGTTATTTTAAAGGAGAAATATGATTTAGTGTTTTTTGATTCAATTGAATAGTATTATTATATACAAAACATCTTCTATAAATTTATGTATAAATGATGAATGATGTATAATGTAATCAATATGACATTTGGATATCAACAAGGAGATAGTTTTTCACAACATAAGCAAGCGCTTGGGTTTGATGCTGGTGCATCTGAACAGATGAGACTTAAGCAGATTGCGGAACAAAGAAAGAAAGATCAGCAAACTCGTGCAAAGCAAGATATTCAGTCAAGGAATATTAAATTAAGAATAATTAAGGATGAGCTAGCTAGAAGAAATGTGGAGTTTAGGAGGCTCGAAGGTAATGTTGTTAGGTTATCAGCCCCTAAGACTGTAGAGAACTTTGATATGAAGATTAGAGAGCTTAGAAATAAAATTAAGGATATTGAAACTGAAATACAAAAGGTAACTAGTTTAAAGGCTTATTCAGACAAAACAACAGAGAATCATGTAAAGGAATTGGCTGTTGCAATAAGTAGAAAGAGAATGGAAGAACAAGAAATTACTAAATTGAAAACAGACGAGCATCACCTAGAGGAGGAGATTAAGATATTAGAAAAGTTGGCTGCGTAAATCGTTTGATATTAAAGAGTCAACAAAAAAGTATGCTTGAGAGCATACTTTTTTGTTGCAGAACGATACTTGTGGTAAGTACTATTTCACAATCAAACTTTCTCCCGTCATGAAATCCGGCTTCTTGATTTGCATCTCATCAAAAATAGTTGGTGCAATATCAGCTAGTGTTGGAACACCAAACGTTGCTGTGTTTGTTGAATTGCCTTTCTCACGTAATTTTATTTCTTTGTCTGTTACAATCATCGGGACCAAGTTTGTTGTATGTGATGTATGTTTCTTTCCAGTTGTTTGATCAATATTTAATTCAGCGTTTCCATGATCAGCTGTAATAAACACTATACCACCACGTGCAACGGCTGCATCAACTACTCGTCCTAATTGCTTATCAGCTTCCTCTACAGACTCAATTATAGCTGGAACATTTGCTGTGTGGCCAATCATGTCAGCATTGGCAAAGTTTATAAAGATAAAATCAGTGCCTGCTTCTATTTGCTCAATCGCCTTATCAGCAATTCCTTCAGCTCGCATTTTTGGTGCTAAGTCATGTGTAGGAACATCTTTGTGGCTTGCTAAAAGAATATGTGATTCTCCAGGATATGGTTTCTCAACTCCACCATTTAGAAAATATGTAGCATGAGGAAACTTTTCTGTTTCTGCAATATGAGCTTGAGTAAAACCGTCTTGAGAAATTTCTTTTGCAAGAGTCGTTTCGATAAGTAGAGAAGGGAATACAACGGGATAATTAAACTCATCACCATATGAAGCCATTCCTACAAAAGATAAATCCATAGACTTTGCTTTTGCTAGAATACTTCTTGTTAATTGGCGTGCACGGTCTGCTCTAAAGTTGTAAAAGAAAATACCATCATGTTCATTTATCGGAGCGCCTATCACTTCTGTACCATTGGTAATTCCTCCAATAGTATTCTTACAAACAATTGGCTCTAGTAGTTCATCAATCTTCTCTTCTTTATAAAGATTTTCCAAATAATCTACTGGATTTATTTCACAAAGATTTCCTTTGGTGTTGTAAATAGCATCCTCAGCTTTTGCTAGTCTCTCTGCATTGTTATCACGATCCATCGCGTAGTATCTACCAGAAATAGTTGCGATAAATCCAAGACCAACTTCTTTGATAACTGCTTGAAGGTCTGCAATATACTTTGAAGCACTTTGTGGGGGAACATCACGACCATCTGTAAAGACATGAATAGCTAGTTTTTTTACTCCAGCGTTTTTTGCAGCACGAATAAATGCAAATAGATGGTCTTGATGACTGTGTATTCCACCATCACTTAAAAGTCCCATAGCATGAAGGGTGCTGTCGTTTTGATTGACATGATTAAATAATTCAACAAATGGTGGTAACTTTTCATACTCACCGCTCGTAATTGATTTTTTTATTCTAACCAAATCTGTATCCATTGCACGTCCCGCACCAATTGTTGTGTGACCAATTTCACTATTTCCCATTTGACCCTCAGGTAAACCTACTGCAAGGCCGCTTGCATCCAAAAGGGTGTGAGGATAAGTATTCCAGAATTCTTTAAATCTGGGAGTATTTGCCTCAGCAATTGCGTTGTCTTTCTTGTCTTCTCTGTAACCCCAACCATCAAGAACAATTAGAATTATAGGTTTTCTAAGATGATGTCTTTCTGCAACAGCTGTACCATCAGTTTCTGTTACTCCATAGTCTGCGTCTTGTGTGTTGTTCATTGTTTTAATTATTGTAAAGCTGACTTTCCTGCATAAACTGCCTTTGATCCCAAGTCTTCTTCAATTCTTAGAAGTTCATTGTACTTTGCTACGCGATCAGTTCTACAAAGTGATCCAGTTTTAATTTGTCCACAACCAAGCCCAACGACGAAGTGTGCAATTGTAACATCTTCTGTTTCTCCTGATCTGTGTGATACAACAGCTGTCATCCCTGCTTTGTGTGCCATCTTAATTGCGTCAATAGTTTCTGTAACAGTTCCAATTTGATTTAGTTTAATTAGAATTGAGTTTCCAGCTTTCTTTTCAATTCCAGTTTTTAGACGATCAATGTTTGTAACAAACAAGTCATCTCCAACAATTTGTACTTTGCTTCCATATTTCTTTGTGAATGATACGTATGCATCCCAATCATCTTCTGCAAAACCGTCTTCAATTGAAGCAATAGGGTACTTCTTTAACCATGAACCATAAAGCTCAATCATTTGATCTCCAGTTAATTTCTTTCCCTCACTTTGTAAATCGTATTTACCATCTATGAATAGTTCAGTTGCTGCGCCATCGATAGCGATTTTAATATCAGTTCCAGCCTTATATCCGGCTGCCTTAATAGCTTCCATAATTAATGAAAGTGCACCTTCATTGTTTCCAAGTGATGGGGCAAAACCTCCTTCATCGCCAACTGTTGTACCAAATCCCTTAGTTTTTAGAATCTTTTTTAGAGAATGAAAAACTTCTGCGCCCATTCTTAATGCCTCTGACCAACTTTTTGCACCAATTGGCATAATCATAAACTCTTGAAAGTCTGTTGATTTTTCTGCATGCTTTCCTCCATTTAAAATATTCATCATAGGAGTTGGAAGTGTCATTGGCTTTCCAGTTTTTGCGATGCCAGCAAAATATTTGTAAAGTGGTTTTTGTAGAGAGTTTGCTGCTGCGTGTGAGAATGCCATTGAAACTCCAAGAATTGCATTAGCCCCAAGATTTGCCTTATTATGAGTTCCATCAAGTGCAATCATTGTCCTGTCCAAAGTTTCTTGAGTAAAAGACTTTCCAACAAGAGCTTTCTTTAAAATTATATTCACATTAGATACCGCCTTAAGAACTCCGTTTCCTCCATATCTTTTTTTATCACCATCACGAAGTTCTACAGCTTCATATGATCCAGTTGAAGCTCCTGATGGAACAGCAGCTCTTCCGAATGCTCCGTCTCTTAAAAACATGTCAACTTCAACAGTTGGGTTTCCTCTGGAATCCAGAATTTCTCTACCAACAATCTTAATGATTGCAGGAAGGGTTGCTACCACTTTTTCTGCTTTTGATTCAACTGCTAGCTTTGATACTTTTTTAACTATTTTTGACATATTTATTGTTTTTTAATCGAGTTTTTGGCTCAACTACTTATTTTTATAATTTGTATTTCATCATTGTATCATATCTTGTAAAATCTAATCGGTATTGCTAAGTATATATTAGTGTGGTACCTTTTTGTACAGAAAGGGGAGCGCAAACAAGCTCTTTTCCAAAATGATATCGGGTATAGAATTATATACAGGAGGTGGTGAAAATATGAACAGGATCTTTCTCACAAAGATCCATGGCATAAAAGATAGTCAAGTTGTTAATGTCGAATTGTCCAGCTGTGGTGTTCCAAAACCATTGATTGCATTTGATTTTGACGGCACCGTCTATGACAGTGCTAAGACTTATTGGTTGGCGGCCAGACATTTTATTGGCCAGTACACGTCAGCTACCCGAAGGGTTCCTGGCTTAGATGAATTCAAGATGGGAGTTATATTGAGTGGAGAATGCTTTCACCATTGGGGACTTCCAAGAAGGATTTCAATGGAAGATGCATGGAAACAATATAGCAGGATCATACTTGAGGTCGAACGGATAAAACCCAGTAAGTTTTTTCCAGGAGCAATAGAAATGCTTCAGGAAGTTAATGTCTCACGGTATATTATTTTTGTGACTGCAAACACGGTTCTTCCTGTTTCCTGGATTCTAAAAAAACAGACTGGTATTTCATTTGATGTCATTGTCTCAGGAGTTAATAAGTCCGGTGTTCTAGGATCCTTGGCAAGCTTCCATTGGATGCATCATGGAGGAAAATCATTTGTTCCTTTTTACTTCTTTGGAGATAGTCCAAAAGACATGAAGTCAGCAAAGGGATATAGTGATATGGTTACTCCAGTTGCGGTAATGAGCAAAGCGACCATCAACGGAGAATCTACTCGTGACAGGAAGTGGAGGGAGAAGATGATTGATAATGGTGCTAGGGGAATGATTTCCTACGATGAGATAGCAAGGGCTGCATTTGGTGATATTGAATTGAGCGCGTCACTTACGATTTGATTAGCGACTCAAAGCGGGCGCGGAGGTCTTCGACCTCCGCGCCCTTTAATTTACCTCAAAATCTGCTACAATACGCATAATATATGGCTTTAAAAACTGTTAAAAATTTTATAAAAAATATCTACAAGAACGCAATGAGTCACACTTGTTGTGGTCCTTCTGCTATAGAGATTGAGGAACCAAATTTGGGTTTTTGGAAAGAGATAGACTCAAAATGCAAAAGTGAAAATCGTCCCATCTTTGTTCTTGCTCCAATGGCAGATGTTACAGATTGTGCCTTTAGATATGTAATCGCAAAATATGGAATGCCAGATGTTTTGTGGACTGAGTTTGTGGCAGCTGACGGACTTGTCAGAGCAACAGAGGAAGGAAAGAAAAAACTACTAGCAGATTTAAAATTCTCATCAGAATTAGAGCATCCAATAGTTGCACAACTTTTTGGATCACATCCACAATATATGGAGGAAGCTTGCAAATTGGTTGCTGAACTTGGATTTGATGGAATAGATTTAAATATGGGATGTCCTGATAAAAGTATTGAAAAGCAGGGAGCAGGGGCTTCAATGATGAAGAATCCGAAACTCGCTAAAGAAATTGTCCTTGCTGCAAAGCGGGGAGTAGAGAGGGCGAGCCAGGAAAGTAAAGGGGATAGTACTGGTGAAAAATCGATAAAAATAATTCCCATAACTGTTAAAACTAGAGTTGGATATAATAAAGATGAATTAGATTCATGGTTAAAAAATATTCTAGAAGCTGCACCTGCTGTTGTTACAGTTCATGCAAGAACAAGAAAAGAAATGTCAAAAGTTCCAGCAAATTGGGATTATGTGAATCGTGCAGTTTTGATAAGAAATAAAATGCAATCGCATCTTATAGAAGCTGGAAAGAATCACACATTAATATTTGGAAATGGAGATGTAGAATCAATTGAAGATGGATACAAAAAAGCAAAGGATACAGGTGCAGACGGTGTTATGATTGGTAGAGCAATTTTTGGAAATCCTTGGTTATTTTCTACAATTAGAAACCCTCTGCAAGAACCGCTGGAGCCATCCATAAAAGAAAAGCTAAATGTAATGGTAGAGCACACTCAAAAATTTCAAAACGAACTTGGAGGAATAAAAAACTTTGCCGTAATGAAGAAGCATTATAAGGCCTATGTTAATGGCTTTGATGGAGCAAAGGAGTTACGTGCACAATTAATGGAGACACAAAATGCAGGGGAGGTTAGAAAAATAGTTGAAGATTTTATTGCTGAAATATAGATTTAAAAGGAGTATAATATAGTCACTATGGCAAAACCAATAAAAGAAACTATTATTCTCGGAGGAGGATGCTTTTGGTGTACAGAAGCAGTTCTTAAAGATGTTAAAGGGGTGCTTAATGTATTTCCAGGATATGCCGGCGGAAAGACTTTTAGCCCAACTTACCCAGAAATTTGCACAGGAACAACAGACCATGCAGAGGTAATTAAGGTTGAATATAATTCCGCACTTATTTCCACAGAAAATATTTTGAAAGTATTTTTCTCATCACATGATTACACGCAGATAAATAGACAAGGAAATGACATTGGAACACAATACAGATCAATAATTTTATATACAACAGAGGATCAAAAAACGGAAGCTGAAAAATTTATTAAAAATTTGGAAAATGTAGCTACAGAAATTAAAGCTCTTCCAAAGGATGGGGAGCCAGGGGAATTTACTCTTGCAGAAATTAGTCATCAAGACTATTTTGCATTACACAAAACTGCGCCATATTGTCAGCTCGTTATCGCGCCAAAATTAGAGAAATTACAGAAAGAAATTGCACCCCTGTTGTGGAGTACAACTTTATCACCTGAACAATATAAAATTCTACGTCAATCAGAAACAGAAGCGCCATTTACGGGCAAAAATATTGAAGCTGATAAGACGGGAGTTTACAGATGTGCAGGATGCAAAAATGAACTATTTGAGACAGGAACAAAATTTAATTCCGGTTGCGGATGGCCATCATTTGATAGAGCGATAGAGGGGACAATAGAACTCAAGGAAGACAATAGTTTGGGAATGAAAAGAACAGAAGTAAAATGTGCATTCTGTGGATCCCATTTAGGTCATCTTTTTAACGATGGTCCAACAAACACTGGTCTTAGATATTGCATAAATGCATTAGGATTATGATATAATCCTAATAACATGTCAGATATTCAATTTGAGGAAGAAAATAAATATAGTGCACAAAGTTTTGCAAATGGTTCGAGAAACTTTGCAGTAGCACAGAATCCTGCAAAGAAGGGCCTAAAAAGCTTTTTTATGAGCTGGGGTTTATTTAAGAATGACACTCAAGTAAATTACTTTATGCTTGGTATTGTCGTGGTGTGTATAGTGGTAACTTTTGTTTGCTTGAAGTCTTTTTTTGGCTTCACTATTTTTTCTGGAGGTGAACCTAGTCAAACGATAGATCCTGCAAACCCTCCATTATTTAATTTTAAAAATCATGTCACTCAATAGTTCTATTAGAATAAAAACAAAACGGGGGGGGGGGTTCACACTAATTGAGCTAATGGTGGTCATTTCTATAATTGCCATGCTTTCAAGTGTTGTTTTGGTGAGTGTTCAGAGTGCGAGAATCAAAGCAAGAAATACAGCAAGGTTTCAGTCTGTAAAACAATTGATTAATGCTTTAGAATTGTACAGGACGGCTAATGGTAAATATCCAAATACTCATACATTTTCTGGAGGAACATATGGTGTTGGAAACCCTCTTACCTATAATATCGTTTGGTATGGTAAATGTACAGGTACCTGTTACTTTACTGGGTGGACTAGCGGAGTACGTAATGATACAAGTTCAGATTTTAGTGATGGGCTCGGAGCAGCTTTATTACCTTACGTGGATATTGGTAAAATACCTGTAGAAAATACCAAAGTATCCCTGGTAGATGGTACAGGTGCTTCTTGGGGTTTTCAGTCATTAGGTATAGCTTATTACAAAAATTCAGGCATAGATTATCCCGGTATAAATGCTGTTACAATAATTTGGGCCCAAGAGGGTAGTGGCACACAATGTCCATCTCCAGCACTATCTGGTTTTATGGACAGAACACCTTATTATTTAGTTAACAATCCAACAACTGACCATAGTACTCTTTGTGAAATTGATTTATTGGAATAGTAATATTATTGTTTTGTTTATAGCTTCCACCACCACACTAATAGATGCTATACTCTCCTTATGTCTTCAAAAACCACACAGCAAACAACAACATCTCAAACACATCACTCGTCCTTATATAGAATATATCGTCCAGCAAATTTCTCTGAAGTAATAGGACAGGAGCATATTGTCTCAGTTCTTCAGGATTCAATAAAATCAGGAAAGGTTGCTCATGCATATCTATTCTGTGGAGGAAGAGGGACAGGAAAAACAAGTGTTGCTAGAATTTTTGCTCGTGAGCTTGGTACAACTGATAAAGATCTATATGAAATTGATGCCGCATCAAACACTAGTGTTGATGATATAAGAACATTAAATGAATCAGTGCATACAATGCCTTTTGATTCAGCTTACAAAGTTTATATTTTGGACGAGGTACATATGCTTTCAAAATCGGCCTTTAATGCATTCCTGAAAACTCTAGAAGAGCCCCCAAAACATGTAATATTTATTCTCGCAACAACAGAAATGCATAAGTTGCCAGAAACCGTTATTTCACGATGTCAGACTTTTCAATTCAAGAAACCAAATGTAGAAGTTCTAAAAAAAATATCGATTGATATTGCAAAGAAAGAGGGAATTACAATTGACGATGAAGTAGGTAGTCTCTTGGCTCTTCTTGGCGATGGATCATTTAGAGACACATTGAGTGTTTTGCAAAAAGTTCTTTCTCTTGCAGGGGATGATAAAAAAGAAATCAGTCTTGCTGAAGTTGAACAAATTACAGGAGCTCCAAAGAGTGTAACTGTTGGTAGTTTCGCAAGAGGAATAATAACTGGAGACGCCCCACTTGCCCTGGCACAACTTGATGCAGTTAGAGAAAATGGAGGAGATGTGAAGTTGTTCACCGAGCTTGTTCTTGAAAGTGTTAGAAAGACATTACTTATGAGTATGAGTAGTGGAAGTGTGAGAGCTCCAGGTGAGCCAATTGCATTTGATCAAGAGAAGGGAAGTGCAACAGATGCAGAAAGACTAGCGATGAAGTCACCAAAGAAGATATCTCTAATACTAGAGAGACTATTGATTGCTCACGGAAGACTTGGAAAAAGCGCGATTCCAACCTTACCACTTGAGATGGTTGTGGCGGAGTGTTTGGAGTAGACCCAGCTTCAATTTCATGTGTATCTCATAAATTCTTTCGTTTTTCTTTAGGAAATATTTAGAATATTTGAGGGTTCCATATTTTATAATTCTAGAATGAATAATGATGAAATATCGGAAATTTTTAATAAGTGGAATAATCTGAAAATAAGAATACATAAATCTGAAAGATTTTTATATCCAAAAGCAAGAGAAATATGGTGGGTAAACCTAGGTCAAAATATTGGAGTTGAAGTAAGTGGTAAAAATCATGGTTTTGAAAGACCTGTTGTTGTTATTAAGATTTTTAATAAATATGGAGCATTAGTTGCGCCAACTACGAGTAAGATGAAAGACGACAAAAATTTTGTATATTTTTTAAATGGAAAAAGCATACCAAATGCAGTGAATATGGCGCAGACTCGTTCAGTCAGTCTTAAAAGATTTATAAGGAAAATAGAGGATATGAATATAAGTGATTTTGAAAGGGTGAAGGCAAAACTCCTTTCTTTTTTAATCTAACAAAACAAAAACCACCCTTGCGGATGGTTTTTTCGGAGCTTCTTTGATGAAGCAAATTTAAACGGAATCATCTTGAATTACTGTGGATTCCTCGGAGCTTCGTGGTCCATACCACGAAGTGACATGTTACTATTATAGCAAACGCTATCAATAAAAGTCAAGAAAATCAATATTTGACGCAAAACCCAAGCTCTGACATAATCCCAGAGGATCAAACCTGATTCAGTTTTCAATTCAACCCAAACATTCAGATATTATGAAATCGAAAATCATGTGGACGACCATTATAGGTGCGTTCATTCTTGTTCTATTGTCAGCAATTCACCCCGAGGGTCTAGTTAGACTGTGGATTATGAAGGTGTTGGTTATACTCCCATACATCATGTTTATCTATTACAGGATTGATGAGTTTAGGCAAATATGCAAGGAAGAGGAAGACGAGGCCTCAATTGAGCCAATGTATGACGTCATTAGGAAGCTTTGCGCAGCTATTTCATTTGGACTCGCTCTGTTTATACCACTATTCTCAATTGCCCACGGTGGCTTCCATTGCTATGGATCCTTTGAGGTCCTGATAGGTGTGATCGGCTATAGTGCACTTGTTTGGAACCAGATTACACTGGAGCAAAATTATAAGCGATTTGTTGATCTTGATTTCAAGATCGTCCCAAACCCCTCCGGCCCCAAGGGAGATGACTGTTGATAGATTCGGCATGCGGCGCGCCCATCAGGCGCGCCGCATTTTCACTTCCTCAAATATCCAATTCCAACCATTTAAAATAGGGCTTGATTTATAGTCAATTTCATATTAAAGTATAGAACATTGGGAGATCGTCTAAAGGTAGGACAGAAGCCTTTGAAGCTTTTAATCTAGGTTCGATTCCTAGTCTCCCAGCAGTTTAGTGAGACCTACCTAAACACCTAAAATGGTCGTTTAGGAAGAATATTTTTGAGCACCAGTCATGGGCTCGAACTTTTTCAAAATAACAGTATAATTGCCGTTATGAAGCAAACTACACTTTTGAAAAGGACCCAACAACAATATTCTAAATTTAAGGACTATTTTTCTGATCCTGGGCTTATTACGGCGAATCTTATTGTCATTATAAAAACAGTATTTTTTGGTATTTTATTTGTTGAGGTTTTCTATTTTTCACAAGCTTTTTCTCTTCAATTAAACAATGCAATATCGAAGTTTGGTCATGAAGGATGGATTATTTTGGGGGCGTCATTGGGTATTATTACGACATTGTTTTATGTGTTGATACGAGATACTGTTCAAGATCTGTGTAAATTTTATAGAAGCTATCGTTTTGATGTTTTAACGGCTCTTTGTTTCGGTATTTGGATAGATGTAGCATGGGGAGGATTTTTATATGATTGGTATAAAAAATTAGTCATATCATTTTCATTTCAGCAATTACTGATTTTAGTTTTTGCTCCAGTAATCCTTACTGCTTTTGTTATTTTCAGATCAATTTCTTGGAAGAAAAAAGAAACTGAATCAAATTTTCTCTCAGATCATGAACTTAAGGAAAGAAAAAATGATCTGCTCAATCTTGCTGATAAGGCTAATAAATTTGCTGAAAGAGTCTTCAATAATGGAAACTCAGAAAGTTTTGTCTTTGGAGTTGATGCTCCTTGGGGTATTGGTAAATCCTCTTTTATAAATTTTTGTAAAGAACATTGGGATGAAAATCAGAGTAATAAAACTGTTATTTTTAAGTTTAACCCCTTGAGGTATGCTGGGAGCAAAAACTTATTGGAGGTTTTTGTTGATGGATTAATACACTCAATTCAAAAAGATTCATTCGTACCAGAAATAAAACCTTTGATTTCGAGATATGCTAGATTACTTAGAGAGGTTAATCGTTTTTCAATCTTTGGTTTTAGTTTACCAACATTGACTGTAGATTATACCGCAGACGAAGCTTTTGATGATTTAAATGCCGTATTAAAAAGATTTAAAAAGAAAGTTATTATTATTGTTGATGATTTAGATAGAATGACTTTTTCTGAAATAAAGGATATTTTATTTGTTATTAGAAAGAGCTTTGTATTACCAAATATTTCTTATGTGCTTTGTTATGATACAGAAAATATAGGGATTCTTGAATCTGAGACACCTGACGCTGAAAAGATAAGCGAGTTTCTTGAAAAATTTGTAAATATAAAAATTAGTCTTTTTCTTGATAAAGAAAATCTTGCTAAGTATGTTTCAGATAATCTTGATAAGGCTGTTTCTACTAAGTTGGTAGATCCTATTCTTGTTCGTCAGGCATTAGGTGGCTTACTTGATATATATAAATCGTCAGGCTACCATAACTATCTTCCATTTATTGGCGATGTCAGAAAGCTTAAAAGACTGATTAATACGGTGGTTCTTTTTGAACTTGAAAGTACAGATTTTCAAAATACTGACTTTGATAAGCAAGATCTTATTCACCTCCTTTTGATTTATATTCACTTTCCAAATATTTTTAGAAAAATCTATGATAGCGAGACAAACGGTAGTCGAGGTTTTTTTTCGTTAGTTCTACCTCATGAAGATGGATATCCTATAGAGGACAGTAGTCAGAGAAGAGGATCATTTAGTGAATCAGAGTATAAAAATTCAACATACTACACTGAATATATAAAACACTTTCCCGACATGAGTCGTCAAAAATTTCTTCTTGATAGGATTTTTGATGTTAATGTAAGACTTGGTACAAATGCAGAGTTTCCGCACCGAGATACGTATGCTCGTATAGATGGTGTATCAGAAGATATTAAAACCTCATATGCCTGTTTTAATGGTGGATGGACAAATGGAAGAAATTTGGAAGCGTATTTGCGATTAATAGTCGAATTTGCTAAACCTGAAGATACAGAACAGCATAGGTTTTACGCTAACTGGAAAGACGAGATAGCCTCAGGTTCAAAAACTATTGAAGATGCATTTGCTGACCCGAAATTTGCCTTTGATAAAGGTGAGTTTACTCGTGCAAAGCTGTGGCGAATTATAGTAAACAATGCTCGAAGTTTACCTCCAAATATTAGTAATATACTTATTACCCATTTACTTGATAATCTGCCTGATTATTCGCATATTGAAATAGAGAATATTGGTGTAGGATTAAGAAAAGACTCAGATCTATTCTTGATACGTCTATTGAATGATGCTGGATGGAGTGATGATTCAGGAAAACATTCTGGGAATACAGAAAAAAACATAAAGGAAATTGCTGAATGGATTTTCGGAGAAGGAGAACACTCTGGCTGTGGTGTTTTGGAAAAACTTTCATTACCGACAAGAGGTGTTCTCGGACTCTACGATCTTATGGCGTTTCGCTTGTATTGCAGTGCTGACAGAGGTGGAGATATTTTTGATTTGAGTCGTGCATTATCAAAACATTCTGATAAGGGTGCACCAACTGAAGGAAATACTCAAGTGATTGCCAAGGAAGAAATGCGGGAAATATCACAGAAAGTCTTCGATATTTTTAAAAAGCAGTATATAGATACTAAGCGAAACATTTTTGAGGAAATATCAAATCTAGAACTGAAAGATTTAGCAGGCCAGTATAAAGACTATCTAGAATCACAAGTCATTAATAGCAAGATTTCTCAAGGTGATTTAGATAAACAAGTCGCTGTACTTAAGAGTATAATAACAGGCTTTACTATTTATCAACTTGGAAATTCAATAATAAGCAGTGGTGTTGGTTGTGGATATTATGATCCAACAGGAAACGATGACCGTCATCAAATTGCTGATGCTATAAATGATTACATCTTTGACGTGTGCTTTAATCCTTCATCACCCGAGAATGTAGAGCATTTCATCGATTATCTTTTAAGAAATTTCGCAAGTGTATTTGCATCTGCAAGAGAAGATGGTCGGAATTATATTCCTCACATTAACGAATTTACAAAGGTTTTACATAAGGAAAAATTAGCTGAATATTGGCAAAAAAATTCTAGCGCCATAAAGGCAATGAATCTTAATGAAAAAGAAAAGACGTTGTATGTTGGTAATTACACAGCAACATATAGAGAGGATCTCGCACCTGTTTTCAAAGTCTTAGACGATTATCTTGCAGAAGTAGTAAATGCCGAAAAGATTAATTCTGATGCGATCACTCCAGAGGTTATTTAATCTTAATTTGTTTTTCGTTTAGTACCAATTTACTTCTTAAATGACTTAGTAGTTCTCTCTTTTCGTACAGTGGTCTCTTCCGCAAAATATGCTTTGCATAGTTTCTTATATCAACATCTTTAATCTTTGTTTTCTCTTTCACCTCCTTTCCTAATACTGACTCTTGAAATTCGTTGTGTGACTCAATTTCAGTTTTGATCTTATATTTCATACCTATTTCATCTAACGAAACTGTATCTAATATATTTGCCAACTGTTCGATTAGGTCTTCTTCTCGTATGTATCCACACGGACAATCCTTATCTTTAAACTTTGTACATCCATAATATACGTATCTGTTTGTTGTTCCGTCTTTGAGTTTCTTGAATTTCTCATCAGCGGTAATTCCTGATCCACATAGTCCACAGGTGATCATCTTAGTAAACGCAAACTCTTTATCTTGGGTTCTCGTTAAGTGATCATTTGTTATCTTATCCTGTACTTGGTTATATAAATCTTTGGTTATGATTGGCTCATGTTTTCCTACATACCATTGTCCACTTCCTTTTGGATATTCAAACTCACCATAGTAGAAGGTACTTTTGAGAATTATGTATACATTACTCAATGTCAGTGCTTTTCCATGTTTTGTCTTAAATCGTATATCTTCTTCTAACCACTTGAAAAGTTTTCGACCTGACCATCCATCGTATGCAACTTTTTCAAACATTTGTTTAATCACACAAGCTCTCTGTTCATCAGGTAATACTTCACATTTTTTATTTCTATCAGAGTGGCTTAGGTACCCAGTTGGGGGAACGGACGGCCATAGTCCCATCTCACACCTCGCTCTAAGTCCTCGCTTCACATTTACCATCTTGTTGTCATTCTCAAGCTTTGCTTGTGAACCAAGAATCATCAGTAAGAACTTTTCATTTGGATTATTTGTAAACTTCTGTCCATAAGTCCTTATTTCATGTAGAAGCTTCTGATCCATAAGATCAACTACTGATCCTAGGTCTCCAGCGTTTCTACTTAGCCTGTCAGGTGCCCATGTCAGAATTCCGTTGAACTTGCCTTGTCTGATTTCATTGATAAGCTCGTTATACACAGGTCTTTGCCCAACCTCCTTGGAGGAGTGCGATTCTCGCTTAATTTCGACTATTTCCAACCCCTCTCGCTCGGCTAGAATTATCATCTCTTTAACCTGCGATTCTATTGATAATGCTTGCTTATCCTCTTGCTCGGTTGATTTACGTGCGTAAAGACAGTACTTAATTGGTGCGACCTCGTCAGGAGTCACTTGTAGCGGTTTTTGTATTTTCATTACAACTACATTAATGACGCTGATTGCCCTATGAGTCTAGAGCGCCCCAGTCTCTCAGATGTTGGTAACTTTACATGTGTTAAGTTGCATTATTTTATACACTATGCTATACTTAACATATGTCAATCGATAAAACACAATTTGTAACTCCTACACAACTCGCAAAGATGTTGGGTATTAGTCGTATAGCCATTCACCAAAAGATCAAAAAAGGTGAAATTAAGGCTGAAAATATAGGAGACCCCTCTAAACCAACATATTTGATCCCAATGTCTTCTCTTTCAGAAGATATACAGAACCGTATTAGTGAACAGCAAAAAAGCGTCACTAAAAAGGTTTTAGATAAGAATCATCACCACGACCTTAGTTTTGAAAAAGAACTTTGGATGGCGGCAGATAAATTGCGAGGCAATGTGGATGTGTCAGAGTACAAGAATATTGTTCTCGGTCTTCTCTTTTTGAAATATATATCTGATTCATTCTATAAACGAAGAGAAGTTCTTGCTGATCTGACAAAAGATCCAAAAAACGAAGACTTTTATGTTCCTACTGAAGAAGCACGAAAAGCGATTCTTGAAACAAAAGACTTCTATACATCAGAAGGGGTTTTCTATGTGCCAGAAAAATCTCGTTGGGAATTTTTGCAAACAAAAACAATGAGTTCTGATCTTGGAAAAATTCTTGATACTGCAATGGAACTCATCGAAAAGGATAATCCAGTTCAACTTGAAAATGTTCTTCCTCGTGTATATACCAAAGTAAACCTTGACCATACTGTTCTTGGAGAACTTGTAAATATCTTTTCACAAATTTCTTTTGACCATGATTTTGATCGTGAGAAAGATATTCTTGGTCGTATCTATGAATACTTCCTAGGTCAGTTTGCTTCATCTGAAGGAAAACGTGGAGGGGAATTTTTTACCCCTAGATCAATTGTTAAGCTTCTTACAGAAATACTTGAGCCGTATGAAAATGCTCGTGTAGCAGACTTTGCTTGTGGTAGTGGGGGCATGTTTGTATCTATGGGTGAATATCTACGAGATCACAAGATGGATCCTTCAAAACTTTCTATCAGTGGACAAGAAAGTAATCAAACAACACTTCGTTTATGTAAAATGAATCTTGCTATTCGTGGTCTCTCAGGAAAGATTGAACTTGGAAATACTTATTACAAAGATATGTTTCCTCATCTCCAGGCAGATTTTTTAATTGCAAATCCTCCGTTTAATGCAGAATGGGATCCTTCAAAACTTTCTGATAATGATCCAAGAATCTTTCTTGGGATACCCCCAAGTGGAAATGCAAACTTCCTCTGGGTACAGCACTTTACTCACCACCTTGCTCCAAATGGTCAAGCTGGATTTGTTATGCCTAATGGTGCATTAGCTGTATCTGGTAAAGAAGGAGAGCTTCGTCAAAAACTTATAGAAGCAGATTTGGTTGATGTAATAATTTCTTGTCCATCAAAACTTTTTTACAACGTATCACTTCCTGTATCTCTCTGGTTTCTATCAAAAAACAAAGGTGGTGACCGTTTTCGAAAACGATCTGGAGAAACTTTGTTTATTGATGCTCGAGATACGTTTGAACAGATTTCACGTAAGCAGGTAGTTTTTAATGAAAAAAATATTAAAAAAATAACAGATACTGTTAAAGCTTGGCGTGAAGAATCAGGTGTAGAAAAATATGAAGATATTTCTGGTTTTTGTAAATCAGCAAATTTGGAAGAAATAAAAAAGAATGGATACGTATTAACTCCGGGAAGATATGTTGGACTTGCTGATGTAGAAGATGATGGAATTTCATTTGAAGAAAAAATGCAAAAGCTTTCGGTGGAACTGAGAGATGCTTTTGCTAATGGTCGAGAGCTAGAGAAACAAATTGAAAATAATCTTAAAGAACTTGGATTTTAAATATATGACTAGACTTAAACAAAAATGGAATAGTTTTGCAAACATGATTTTTGATCCATGGTTCCTTGTTTTTATAGTAGTTACCATCATCTCACTCGGTCTATCTATATGGTTTAAAACAAATGAATTATTTTCAAATCTTTTAGCTGTATTCGGAAGTATAACTGGTGGAATAGCCGGAGGTATATTCCAAAATGAGTATTCAAAAGTTACAGGTGAAAATATACTTCGAAAAAAAGGTCAGTCTGCTGTACGTAATTTGCAGTCGATACAAAAACAAATTGGTAGTTTACGTTGCTGGGTGATGACCTTTAGTAAGAAAGCAACAAGAGATGTAAAACCTCAACTAAATGAGATTGATCGTCATTTATCTGTGATTGAATTAAATGTTAACTCTGGGTATGAGGACTGGATTGATATAGATCCAACGCTTAGGAGTGAAAAAGAAGTTCAAGAAAAGTTTAATGAAACATACAGAGCATTTGTTATGGATTTGTTAGATCAAAAAATGAAATTAGCTCAATCAGCAACAGCTGTAGAGCAAGAGGGGTTTGGTAAAAAAATTGCACAGCTAGAAAAACAGATTAAAAACATGAAAAAAGAAAGAGAATCTGTTTTGTTTAGTGCTACAACTTTAGGAGACAGTACATCCTTCTCTCTTGGTAAGTCTGATTTATTAAATAATAATCACTATGTGTTAGGAAATCAGATTTGTAGCAAGTGTGGGAAAACATATCCTTATGATTTTAATTCAGCATCAATTTCGTTAACAGGTATGAACCTGTGTTCTAATTGTAAAAAATAATATGACTAAATTATTGGAACAAATAAATATTGAAAAAACAGCACATCAAATTTCTGATTTGATGGAAATTAAATATGGTTTTGGATTACCTGAACGTAATCGAGTAATGGGTGCTATTCCTGTTTATGCATCAAGTGGTTTAGTAGGTTTTCATAATGAATCAAAGGTAAAAAAACCATCCATAATAATTGGTCGTAAAGGAAATGTCGGATCGTTATCATATTCAGAAAAGGAATCATATCCAATAGATACAGTTTTCTATGTCGATGAAGTTTCTGAAGATTTTGATTTAAAGTATGTTTACTATCTTCTACAAAGAATTAATCTACCTAGATATGGAGGCGATTCTGCTGTTCCTGGTTTAAATCGAGATACTATTTACAGTATTAGTGTAGAAACACCATGTAAAGAAACTCAAAAAAGGATTGCCTCTATTTTGAGTGCTTATGATAAAAAAATAGAAAATAATAATATTATTATAAAAAATCTTGAAACAACAGCCCAGACTATTTTTAATGAATGGCTTATTGATTTCAAATTTCCAGGGTATGAGAATGTGAAAATGGTTGAGAGTGATTTAGGAGAAATTCCTGAAGGGTGGGAGGTTAAAAGATTAGATAAAATAGCTGATTTTTTAAATGGAGTTGCTTCACAAAAATATCCAGCTGAAAGACAGGAAGATTCATTTCCTGTTATCAAAATACGAGAGATGAATTCCGGTATTGATAAAAGTTCTGATCGAGCAACTAAAAATATAGACACAAAATACATTATCAAAAAGGGAGATATCTTGTTTGCTTGGTCTGGGAGTCTTTCTGTAATGGTGTGGATTGGTGAAGATGGAATTTTGAATCAGCATATATTCAAAGTCACTTCGCAGTATTACCCAAAATGGTTTGTGTATCAATATTTACAAAGACACCTTCAAGAATTTAAAGCGATTGCAGAAGGAAAAGCTACGACTATGGGTCACATACAAAGACACCATATAAGTGACGCATTAGTTCTAATACCTAATGAATCCTTACTCAGAAAAGCTGACAAAATTCTAAGTAACTTATTTGAAAAACAAATATCGTTATATGTTGAAAACATTTCTCTAAGGTCACAAAGAGATCAATTATTGGCAAAATTAATTTAGATTATATGTACTATTCAAATTTTAAAATAAAAAAATATAAGGGCATTAAAGAACTAAATCTTAATGTTAATTTTCCTGTTGATTCAAAAATTTTTACTTTAGTTGGTTTAAACGAGAGTGGTAAGACAACTATTCTAGAGGCTATTTATAATCTTTCCAATGAAGCACTCATGGATCAACGACATAATCTCATACCAAAATCTGATACTGCAAGCTTTACTGGTGCCACTGAAATAATAGCAACAATAAATTTTTCATCAGATGATGTTGTAGAAATTAAAAAATATATAAATACAAATATTACAAAGTACGTTGATTTCAAATTCCCTGAAAATTTAAAAATTTATCGATATTATAATTTTGATCGAGCTATTCCAACTACTACTGAAATTAAATTCGGATTAGATATTGAAGGACAAAAGAAAAAAGGTGGTAAATTTATCGAGTTACCATTAAATGAAAAGCAACAAATTTATAAACATATAAAAGAAGAATTTTTACCAGAAGTAATATATTATCCAGACTTCTTGGCGAAGTTTCCAGAGAGGATATATCTCGAACCTAATACAGTATCTTCTACAGAGATGCAGTATTACAACATTATTCAAGATGTATTATCTACAATCAATGGGACATTTACTGTAGAAGAAACAATTTTGAATAATTTAAAGAATAAGTCTACTGCTGCAAACAAGCAAGCTTTAGAAAAAACCGAGAGTTTGATGGCTGCTAAAATTTCAAAAGTGGTATTTTCAGCTTGGGGTAAATTTTCAAAAATTGGGAAAAAGGAAATCATTGTTTCAACCGATATTGATCCAGAAGGTAGGAGTTATTTAGAACTTCGTCTTAAAGAAGGTGTAGATACTTTCTCAATATCAGAAAGAAGTCTTGGTTTTAGGTGGTTTTTTACTTTCCTTCTTTTTACTGAGTTTAGAAAAGAAAGAATTTCAAGTTCTGGGGAAATACTTTTTCTATTGGATGAGCCAGCTTCAAATCTACATTCAACTGCTCAGAAGAATCTGTTGAGTACATTTAGTGAGATCACAAAGAAATCAAAGTTAATTTATACGACCCATAGTCATCATCTAATTAATCCAGAATGGTTATCTGGAGCGTACATTGTTCGAAATAAGGCGTTAAATTATAATGATGAGGTAAGTTTTGATGCTTCACAAACTGATGTTGAAGCAATACAGTACAAAAAATTTGTCGCAGAAAATCCTTCAGACGCTGCTTATTTTCAGCCTATTCTGGATGTGCTCGAATATCAACCTGGTCTATTAGAAGAGGTGCCTCCAATAATTATAACTGAAGGGAAAAATGATTATTATTCGCTTAAGTACATCTGCAAAGTTATTTTAAAATTACAGAATTTTAATTTTTATCCAGGAACAGGTGCAAGTAAATTAGATCAACCAATTGCTCTGTATGTATCATGGGGTAGAAATTTCGTTGGTTTATTAGATGCAGATAAGGAAGGAAAGTTACAAAAGAAAAGATATTTAAAAGAGTTTGGTGTCGATATTCATAATCGAATATTCGATTTAAGTGACATAGATATTTCTTTTGATAAGTGCTCTTGTGAAGAACTGTTTAGTAAAACAGAAAAACTTGGAATCACTAAGTATTTTGATCCAAAGTCCACAGTTTATGAAAAATCAAAATTCAATAGTGGGATTCAAATGCTTTTGGCTGAAAATAAGGAGTTTGAAATTTCGAATGAAACTAAAAATAAATTCTTGAAAATCTTTAATTTTCTTTCAGAAAAAATTAATTAATATTATGAAAAACTTAAACGAAAACAATTTAACAGAACAATCACTCATTGAATGGCTACAAGATCAAGGTTATGAGTATGTATACGGTCCGGATATTAATCCTGGGCAACCTCATGCAGAACGTGAGGATTTTCGGGGTGTAGTTTTAAAAGATCGTCTTCTTGGTGCTGTTCGCAGAATTAATCCTCAAATTCCCGCTGATCAAGCAGAGATTGTAGTAAAAGAAATTTCTGATTATCACCATAATGATCCGATGCTTGGGAATAAGGAGTTTTATTCATGGCTCGTGAATGGCAAAAAAACAACATGGAGAGAAAACGGCGAAGAAAAAACAGATTTAGTTAAACTTCTTGATTTTAAAAATGGAGATAACAATGAATTCTTGGTGGTCAATCAATTTACTGTACAAGGAATAGATACTACAAATCGCTTTGATGTGGTTATTTTTATCAACGGTTTACCTGTTGGCTTGTTTGAACTTAAAAGTGCTGTTCATGGATCTGTAACTATCGGTGAAGCATACCGTCAAATTGAAAGATACAAGAAAGAAATACCTAAGCTTTTTTTATACAATCAAATAATTGGCCTCTCTGATCTTATTAATGCACGACATGGGACTATCTCATCTTCATGGGAAAGATATGGAACGTGGAAAGGAATCACAACGCCTATTGATGCTCCAAAGAATACTAATCAGCTAGAAGTACTAACTAAAGGATTATTTGAACGAACACGACTATTGGATGTTTTACAAAACTTCTTTGTTTTTGAAGCGGATGGAGATGGTGAAGCTGTAACATTCACAAAAAAGATGTGTTTGTACCATCAATACTACGGAGTAAATACAACAGTTGAAAGCACACTTCGTGCTGTGCGTGGAGAACAAGATCGTAAGATTGGAGTCTTTTGGCACACACAAGGATCTGGTAAATCACTCTCTATGGTTTTTTATGTAAACAAGACTAAGAATATTGAAGAATTGAAAAGTCCTGCGTATTTATTTTTGACGGATCGTGAAGACTTAGATGATCAGCTATATAAAACATTCAAAAGAACTGGTTATGACAATCTTGCAAAGAGAGCATGTAGTATTCTTGATTTACAAAAGAGATTAAAAAACATTGGTAGTGAACTCATTTTTACTACAATACAGAAGTTTCAAGATGATCCTGATGCAAAGAATGTCCTATCAGAAAGAGAGAACCTTATTGTTCTTACGGATGAAGCTCATCGTACTCAGTACAGTGTCTTTGCTGGTGCAGTAAGACAGGCTTTGCCAAATGCGAGCTTTTTGGGTGTGACAGGAACACCGATATCGCAAAACGATAAGGATACTTTTGCAGTATTCGGTCCAATTGTTAGTTCATACAAAATTGGACAAGCAGTAGAAGATGGTGCGACCGTTCCTATTTATTATGAAGGACGCCTGGTTCCACTTCATCTAGCGGATAAATTCGTTGATTCAAAACTTGATGATATTTTGGGAGAAATTGTTGTAGAAGAAAAAGCAAAAGCTCGAAAAGAATGGGCAGTGCTTGAAGAAGTAGTGGGATCACAAAGTCGTATTGAGCAAGTTGCAAAAGATATTGTATATCACTTTAATAATCGACCTATTAGTGGTAAGGCTATGGTGGTAACAATGAGTCGTCGTATTGCAGTATCAATCTATAGAGAAATACAGAAAATTGTTGGAGCACCAGAATGTGCTGTGGTTATTTCAAATAGTGAAGAATTTGCGAATGAGATACAGTCAGAACGTGATATGAAGAAGCTCGAGAAGCGATTCAAGAAAACAAATGATTCACTCAAGATCGCAATTGTGTGTGATATGTGGCTTACTGGTTTCGATGTGCCAAATCTGCATACTATGTATTTGGATAAGCCATTAAAGAACCACGGACTTATGCAAGCAATTGCTCGTGTAAATCGTGTATACAAAGACAAGCCGGGTGGATTGATCGTTGACTATATCGGTATCGCTGAAAATCTAAAGAAAGCTCTCGCGATGTATGATTCTGATATACAGAACAATGCTTTACTACCACTTGATGAAATTATTTCTGAAATGAATCATTCTCATGCAGAAGCGGTTGGTTTTTTGTATGGAGTAAATTTCAGTGGATGGAGAAATCTTAAGGGAATCGAACTTTCTAATCTTCTTCAAGAATCAATCAATGCGGTTATTTCAAAGGACGAGCGTCTTTCTGATGACCAAAAGATGGCATATATTGGAGTTGTATCTAAACTATCAAAACTTCATGCTCTTGTAATGCCCTCAACTCCTGCAATGAATATTATTACCGACATTCAGTTTCTACAGGCAGTAAAAGAAAGTATTAATAAACAAACAGTTGTACCTAAGGCGGTATTTCCAGAAGAGACGGAAAGTGCTATTCGTAGTCTTGTGCATGATGCGATACAAGCGGAAGATATTATTAATCTGTTCTCTACAAACGGAGATTCTAAAAGTATTTCAATCTTTGATTCGAAGTTTGTGGAAGAAATTAAAAAAGTTAGATTCCAAAACTTTGCTGTAGATGCAGTTCGCAAACTACTTGATCAAGAAATTATTTCTCGTATGAAAATGAACAAGGCTCGTTATGAGACTATGCTTACACTCCTTACTGATCTTATTGAGAAATACGAAAATAATGTAATCAGTTCCGCTGAGATTATCAAAAGACTTTTGGAAATTGCTGATGAGATCAAGAAACTTGATGAAGAGAGCCAATCACTCGGACTCTCACCTGAAGAAATAACTTTCTACGATACTCTTCAGACAGATCCTGATCTTAAAAAATCTGGAATAGATATCAAAGACTTTGTAAAAGAACTTACAAAGCGTATCCGTCGAGACTTAACTATTGATTGGACAAATAATGAAACTATTAAAGCTCGAATTCGTCAGAATGTAAGACTTCTTTTGATTCAAAAAGGAATTACAGAAATTATGCAAACGGAACGTTTAATTGAATCTATTTATATGGAAACAGTTCGTGTCTATCGAGAATTTCAGCCAGTTTAGCTGTTGGTAACTTCTGCTTCGCAAACCCTCATATCTAAGCTACTGACAGATAGCAAATTTTCTGCTATCATTTCATTAACAACAAAGACCTAACCCCTAAAGAACCCTTAATTCTCTAGGATATGGTCGGAATATCAAAACCGCTACAGTATGGAAGACTCCTCGTCAGAGTCACTGTAGCGGTCATGTCTGGGAAACTAGATATGGGCAGGGCGCAAGCTCTGTCGCAATGGCGAGGAGTCTTCTGTCTAACGACTCAATTCTCTTCGCCTATTATTAAATTAATAGGCTAAAACCGCTACAGTGGCTTATGAATAATGAATTACAAAAAGCAGTTAATACTGCTCTGATAGTTATCTCGCTTTCCGTTGGATACTATTTTATTTGGTATTTACCAAGACAGGATAAAAGAGAAACTACTGAACAAACAAGAAAAGAAGAAATCGCTAATATTCAGAAATGTGAGCAAATTGGATCTGAAAGATTCGAAAAAGATAAAAAAGAATTAAGAGACGGAATAATGAATTCCGAGTATAGATTCAACAAGGAAACAAACCAATGTTTATACAAAGGTGGCTATATTGGTTCAAATATAGTTACTCAATATATTTATGATTTATATACAAACAAAGAGATTGTCAGCTACAGTGCTGATGTAAATGGCAATCCCATTGTTGGGCGTGAATCTGAGTTTAAAAGTCAGGAATCTATACTATTTAAAAAATAGTTATCCACATTTCACATTCAAAAAACCCTATCGAATAAGGGAAAAAGTTAAGGTGTGCTAAAAAACAGAAATAAGACATTTGCTGTATCATATTTCGTGCTAAAATAGACGCAGAAGCACTTAGACAGTCTCATATCGTATCGGCTAAGATGGATATAATTACGCATCCTTAGCTAGTTCTATATATAAACCTATTTGGAAAATACTTCAGAAACTATCTCATGATAGTGGACTGACGAGGGTGACCAAGTAAGTAGTAGAAATTTTAACCCCAAAGGTTAAAGCTTTTTCTATTACTAACACAGGTCGATACAATAGATGAAAACCCGCCTTTGGTATTAAAGATTACTTTGATATTGTAGGCGGTTTTTTGTTGCTTCTAGATTACAAATTAATTATCTAGTAAGTATATGAATAAAGAAAGTTTAAAGATTGAGTACGTCTCAATCGACGAGTTGAAGGTAAATGATAAAAATCCACGCAAGTGGAGTAAGGAGCAAAAAGAACAGCTCAAGGAAAGTATTAGACGTTTCGGTAATGTTGATCCGATTATTGTAAATAATCACGAAGATAGAAAGATGATAATTGTTGGAGGTCATTTTAGGGTTGATGTATGCAAGGAACTTGGATATAAAAATATGCCAGTAGTATTTGTGAATTTACCTCTTGAAAAAGAGCTTGAACTTAACCTCAGACTTAATCGCAATCAAGGAGAATTTGATCTTGAGATGCTCGCTGAGTTTGATAGCTCAATTCTTCTTGATGTTGGTTTTACCTCAGAAGACATTGATGACATATTTCCAATCGAGAAAAATGAAGAGCAATTTGATTTACAAAAAGAACTCGATAAGCTCGACATTAAAGTTGAAGCAAAAAAGGGCGATATCTATGAACTCGGAGACTCTAGATTAATGATTGGCGATTCCACAATAGAAGCCGATATGTTGAAACTAATGGGAGATAACAAGGTAGATATGGTGCTAACTGATCCACCATATATCTTAGACTATTTAAAAGGTAAAGGTCGAGGTAAGGATGGTCCAACAGTTGGATTTGGATCAAAGAAGAATCGCAGATATTTAGAGACTGATGTCTTGCCTGATAATTTCTCGGATCTTTGGATGGCAAATGTTGCAAAGGTACAAAAACCTGACTTCTCAATCATTATCTTTGAGAATCCAAAAAACCTTAGAACCATCTGGAATGCACTCGAAGTACATTGGAAATATAGAAACACAATCACTTGGCATGTTCCTAATCGTATGCAAGGTTTTTCTGCTTCAAATAAGTTTTTCAATAAGACAGATATTGCACTTGTTGGAACTTCAGGAGAAGTAGATCTCAATCTTGAGCCTGAGGAGGGATTGTTTCAAAATGAATATGAGAATGCAATCTTTGCCACTTCAGGTAAACCACATTTTGAACCATATGAAAAAGGAAAGAAGATATGTCCAACTGATTTCATATCTCATACCGCCGCAGATAAAAAATCATCAGGGCAAGAAATTATCTTTGGCACAAAACCACTAGAGCTACTTATTCCATACCTTAAAGTATTAACGAAAAGAAACGATTTAATTCTTGAACCGTTTGGAGGAAGCGGAAGTACTTTAATTGCATCTGTGAAGATGGGTCGACGTTGCTTTATCATGGAAAAATCTCATGTCTATGCTGAAGTAATTATGAATCGTTGGGAGAAAGAGACTGGCAAGAAGCGTAAGAAAATTAACTAGCCATGACTAAAAAAGAATCGACAAAAAAGGATAAGGATCGACTGCTTGGACACATTCGATCAATACCAATTATTGAAGTGGCATGTAAGAAATCAAACATAGCTCGTGCAACCTACTATAGGTGGAGGAATGAAGATCCTGAGTTTTTAAGGGATTCAGAACAAGCTATCGAAGACGGTATTGAATTGATAAATGACATGACAGAATCACAGCTAATTGGTCTCATTAAAGATAAAAAGTTTCAAGCCGTACAGTTTTGGCTTCGTCATAATCATCAAAGATTTTTACTCAAAGAAAAAGAACATTCTCTCCTAAAACCAAGGAAAGAAATACCTCTTTCAAAAGAACAAGAGAAGACGCTGAAAAGTGCTCTAGTCTTATTTACTTAATAGCCTTTTCGAAGAACACATATGGATAAAGAAAAGATACTGCAAAATATAATTTCTGATAGTAACGTCAGAAGAAAACTTGTGAAAGAATCACATGAGGCATTTTGTAGTATCTATCTTGCGCACCACATAAACTATCCGTATGCGTTCTTTCATAAAGAGATGTTTCGTATGACTGAAAAATATGATGAAAAATTAAATGTTGTGATGTCGTTTCGTGGATCTGGTAAATCCACAATTCTTAATCTTTCAAATGTGATGTGGGCGATTCTTGGAAAACACCAAAAGAAAAATGTACTAATAGTTAGTCAAAGTAAACTTCAATCTCAAGCACATTTTCAAAATATAAAATCTGAGCTTGAAGATAATGAATTACTCAAGCAGGATCTTGGTCCATTCAAATCAAGTACAACAGAGTGGGGTGCATACTCTATTGAATTACCTCTATATGGTGCAAAAATCATGTGTATTAGTTCACTTCAAAACATTAGAGGATTAAAGTATAAAAACAAAAGACCTGATTTGATTATCTGTGACGATATGGAGGATATTGTTTCGGTTCAAGACAAGAATAAAAGAAATATGCTCTATGAGTGGTTTTTAAATGAGATTATGTCGATTGGAGATGAAAATACGAACATTGTAGTACTTGGAAATTTATTGAATTATGATTCACTTATGATTCGATTGAAAAAACTCATGGTAAAGAACAAGCTTCGTGGTAAGTACTATGCATATCCATTACTTGATAATAAAAACAGAATATTGTGGCCACAAAGATATTCAATCAAAGACGTTGAGAAAATACGAGATGATTTACCTGACATACAAGGCAATGACCTGTACCGCATGTTTGATAGGGACTATAAATTGAATATTTCATCAGTTAGAGACTCTGTGCATAAATTAAAGTATGTGGACTATCCAATAACAAATACGGCTACCAAAAAAGAGCATTTCAAAATATCCGCACCTTTATGGGCTAAAGGCAGGCTTATGTATAAGGATCAAACCGTTGATGATCCTGATGGCTGGGATGGCAAGACCGTTATACCAAATGTAGGTGAGAAATATTAGCGATATTTTTCTGTAATCTTTTTTATCCTTTCTTGATGTTTTTTAAATTCTTCTTTCATTTCAGCTTTTGCTTTTCTAGACCAAGCGTCAGAAACTTTAGATCTGTGTCTGTCATATGATTTTCTCTCTGGAGAATATTTCTCAATTAGTTGAGGATTTTCTTTTTTAAGAAATATATAGTCATGCGGTGTCCCGTCGTCATTTAAAATAATCCTTGGAATTAATTTACCTTCCTTTATATACTTCTTAGCGGTCTGATGTTTAATATTAAAAGTGTAATTTAAACTCGAAATGGAAAAATAACTATTCCTGTGTTGAAAGATGAACGTTGGTATAGTTTTATCTTTAACTGCCTTACGACAAATAAGGCAGGTGTGACCATACCAGTCATACCATCCGTTTGTTTCATCTATTCTATTACCACAGACAAGACAGGTGTATGTCCCATCTACAGGGAATCCATCTGGTTCTGTTTTTAATCTTTTCTTTTTCTTTGAATCTTCTTTTGCAAGTTTCCATAAAATATCAAAGAAACCCACTAAATTCTCAGCACCTTCACGAGCTTTTGCGTCATCCATTTCTTCACCTTTCTCCTTTGCTAATTGTTTAATTTCTTCTACTAATTTATCTGATACTGCCATATATATGCTTTGATTGGCTTATAAATGAGACACCGACGGATATCTCCTTTATAGTGTCTCATTTGTCTCTTTTTTGATAAATAGCCGTATATAATAATACTGAGGGAGGTAGTCCATATATCAAAATGAGACAGTGACCGAGACGGGTGAAATATGCTCTGTTTACCTTACTCATTAAAACAGCCTAGAGACCGAGACGCCTCATATAGAGAGTAGAAGGGTTTGCTAAGTGTGTTGTGGGGTCTCACCACGTAGGTTCAAGACCGTGACAGTCAGCACGAGTCAGCGCAGTATCGAGGCAAGACCACAGAGCGTTGAGCCCCGTATTACACATGGAAAAAAAACAGAAACTCAAAATAAAATTATACTTTTCAGATTATTTTGATGTTTCAGAAGAGGTGATTAAGCAATATGGAGCTTTTAATATTTCACTCGTTGCTGATTTACCACTGTTCATAGATCCATTTCTCTTGTTTCATAGTAAAAAAACAGAGTATCAAGAACTTCACGAGGAAATAATTGAGTACCTCCGTTTTCTTAAAAACAAATCATCAAGTTCAATTAATCCTGGACTATTAAGTGCTTGGTACCGTTTTCCTGAAGTAAAACAAAATTGGTTTGGATTTACTAATAATGGAAACGGAGGTCGTGGTTTAGGCAATAAATTCGCCTCCGCTCTCAATGGAAATTTAGAAAATATATTTAGAGATTTCGGAAAAGAAGTGGTAACAACAAGTAGTCACTTAGAAAAGCTGTGTTTAATCAAAGAAGGGGTCGGTCGCGATAGTATTAGTGATTTTACAACCAATCTAATAAAATATTATCTTTTAAATTATACTCAAGATTTTGCTGTTGAAAATATTAATAAAGAAAAATTAAGAGAAATCACTGTCCGTAAGGTTAAATTTAATTACACAACAGAAGTGTGGGAGGATCGTAAATATTTACTTCCTTATATTGATGGTGATTATATCATTTTGACTCCTCGGGATATTTTGACCAAAGATGATATATGGATTAATAAGACAGACCTTTTTGATCACTTTGAAGATATTCCTTATGCAATTCAAATGAACAACTTCGCGCACAGCTAGACAACTATTTTCGTAGCCAACTTCCTCATAGGGAAAAGACAAAAAAAGGTAAAGAAAAACCTGCTTCCCAGAAAGACGTACACAAAGCTGTCTATGAAACTTTGAAGAAATTCCCTGAAGCCATAGACTACTACATTAAAAGAAAAGAAGAGAGAGGTGAAGACGCTGTTAATGCTAGTTCGGTAAAAGTAGAATTATCGGAAACTCTATTCCTTGATATTGCAAAAAACTTTAGCTATAAACTTGCTGATGAGACTGACTTTTATGCTTCTACAGGTTCAACGTATGAAGAAGCAATGGCTCGTATCAAATACCTAAAGGATTCAATCGAAAAAAATGATGGGTATCGTATTTTTTATACAAGAAGTGGTTCTGTCGTTGCTAAAGAAAGCGATATTCAAGTTATGTTTCGTCTTGTTTGGTGTGGTAGTCAATCAAGTGTTGATAGTGAGGTCAACAACGGGAGAGGTCCTGTTGATTATAAGATTTCCAGAGGAAACAAGGATTCATCTCTTGTAGAATTTAAATTAGCAAAAAATAAACATCTAAAGAATAATCTTCAAAAACAACTTGAAATTTATAAAGAGGCTAATCAGACACAGAAAGGATTTTTTGTTATTGTATACATGTCTGAATCAGAGTTGATTCGTGTACGCAAAATTTTTAAAGAATTAGATATATCAGAAGGTGAAAATATTGTACTTATTGATGCGCGTAATGATAATAAACCATCTGCATCTACTGCGTAATAATTATTTCCTTATTTTTCATAATAACTTTACCCTTAAGATTTGCCAACATCTCTCTTTTCTCCTCAACTGTCCCTTCTGTCAAAACATGCTCAGTATACTTCTTTGAATCAAATTCAATCTCAAGCTTTGATTGTTTGACTCCGTAAAATTGTTTTTGGAACGTAACCATACGTTCTCGTTCTTGTTCAAATTTGCCTTTGATAAACTTCTGATCAACCTCTATCTTGTCTATCATTTCAACCAATTGCTTTATCAACTCTTCCTCTCTTATATATCCACATTTACAATCCAAATTCTTTGATCTATTACATCCATAGTATATGTAATGTGCCGTACCACCATTCTTGAGTTTCTTATACTTATCTTCAGCACATATTCCTGATCCACATAACCCACATGTCATAAGTCTAGAAAACGCATAGTCTTTTCTCTCGTGTGTTATTTCAGATCTCTTAAGTTGCTCACGGACTTTTTCAAAGAGTTCTATGTTTATCAAAGGTTCGTGCTTTCCCATATACCAATTACCACTTTTGACAGGATATTCAAATTTTCCATAATAAAATGGTGTTTGGAGAAGTTTGTATATATTGCTCAAAGTTAAGGGCTTATTGCTCGTTGAACTTCTGAAATTCATTTCAAATTTAAGCTAATGGTATATTTTTCTTCCGCTCCATTTTTCATACGCCACCTTTTCAAACATCTTCTTAATAACAGGCGCACGTTCTGTATCAACCATTACGTATCCTTTTCTATCTATTCTTTTTTCATTCAAATATCCAGTTGGGGCAGGGGCAGGCCATAATCCCATTTCACATCTTGTTCGCAGTCCTCTTTTAACGTTTACACTCTTGTTGTCATTTTCAAGCTTAGCTTGTGAACATAAAATCATTAGTAGAAATTTATCACTCGGGGAGTTGCTGAATACTTGTCCGTAGGTTTTTATCTCAATAAGTGATTTTTGATCTATAAGATCCACAAGACTTCCGAGGTCTCCAGCATTTCTCGATAATCTATCGGGTGCCCATGTTAGTATTCCTGAATATCTTCCACTTCTGATATCTGTAAGTATCTCCTTAAAAACAGGTCTTTGCCCAGAATCCTTTGCGGAGTGCGATTCACGTCTAATGTCCACAACTTCTAATCCTTCTCTCTCAGCTATCTGTAACATCTCATTTACTTGCGATTCTATTGATAAGATCTGTCTTTCCTCAGATTCCGTCGATTTCCTCGCATAAAGGCAATATTTCACCCTTACAGGGCTTGATAAGGTTTGTCTCAAATCAGGGCTAATTTGGCGTTGATCTTTTGTTTCCATATATATCATTAATGACGTAGAAGGTCATACAAGTCTAGTGAGATTAACTTGTAGGTTTAGTAAATTAGATTTCTATTTTCTATTAAGAATATCAATTAAAACTGCAAAATGTGGATTAGTCTGTTTACAAAAAATAGTCTTAACTCTATAATGAGTACATATGTTAGATGCATGTTTTGGAAATAAATTAACCTCAATATCTCAACGTCGATATCTTGGCAGTAAGACAAAGTTATTAAGCTTTATAAATGATATTTTAATAAAAGAGAAGGCAAAATATTCCTCATTTGCTGATATTTTTGGTGGAACTGGTGTCGTTGCAAGCTATTTTAATAAGAAATCTGATGTTTTTATTAATGATATACTAGAATCAAATTATCAGAGTTATGTAGCTTTCTTTGGTAAAGAAAAAATTCGTCTTAAGTTTTTGGTGAATAAGTTGGTTGATTATAATAATCTGAAGTTTGGCAATATACCACATAATTATTTTTCAAAAAATTTTTCAAATACCTACTTTGACTCAATAAATTCAAAGATTATTGGACATATACGGGAAGATATTGAGAATCTTTATGTTGAAAATAAAATTAACATTAGGGAAAGGGCTTACCTTATTACCTCTCTAATTTATGCTTTGGATCGTATAGCTAATACTGTTGGACATTATGATGCATATAGAAAGATAGAGATTCCTAGAATGATTTTAGAATTAAGGCCTCTAAATATTCAAGAAAATAAATATAAAGCTAAAATATACAAACAAGATGCAAATGAGCTAGTAAAAACGATATATTCAGATGTAGTATATATAGATCCTCCATATAATTCTAGACAGTATTCAGATGCTTATCATCTATTAGAAAATATAGCTATGTGGAAAAAAGAAAAGGTCTATGGAGTGGCAAAAAAAATGGACAGATCAAATATTAAGAGCAACTATAGTCTAAAATCGGCGGGAAATTCCTTCAGTGATTTAATAGAAAACATAGATGCTAGCTATATTCTGGTTTCCTATAACGATATGGGAACCAATGGTAATTCTAGATCTCAATCACGTATAAGTGATCATGAGATAATATCGGCATTGGAAAGACGGGGTAGCGTTAAGATTTATGAACGTGATTTTAATCAATTTACAACGGGGCGTTCCAATAAGACTGATTTAAAGGAGCGCATATTTTTTTGCAGGGTAACAAAGAAAAAATGTTCTAAGACCGCAAGGTTGTTTTCTGAGGATAACACACATTTACCTACCTATATAAAATCTCCACTTAATTATACTGGAGGTAAGCACAAGCTTTTACCACAAATAACTAAATATTTTCCTAAAGAAATTGACACTTTCTATGACGTATTTTGTGGTGGTGCAAATGTGGGTATAAATGCAGTGGCTAATAAGATAGTTTGTATAGACAAAAATTCCAGAGTTGTTGACTTGCTTCGATTCATTAAAACGACGAATTTTGAAGAACTTAATCAAAATCTTATCAAAATAATTAAAAATTATGGTTTGAGTCATAGCCATGTCAATGGTTATGAACATTACTTGAGTGAGAGTTCTACTGGACTTGGGAATTTTAACAAAAAACCATTTTTATTACTTAGAGAGGAATATAATTCGGGTAAAATAAAAGAAAAAAATCCAATGCTTTTGGCTTTAATTTTGTATGGTTTTAATAATCAAATAAGATTTAACTCGACTGGTTATTTTAATTTACCTGTAGGAAAGAGAGATTATAATGGAAATTCTCGAAGAAATTTAGCAAACTTTAATGCTATAACAAATCATAAAAATATTGATTTTAAAGTGGGTGACTTTAGAGATCTAAATAGTATGTATTTTAAAAAGAATGACTTTGTTTATCTGGATCCTCCGTACTTATTGGGCCTTGCATCTTATAATGAATCTGGGGGGTGGTCGAATGATGATGAAGTGTCTCTTTACAAAACATTATTAATTTTACATAAAAGTGGAATAAAATTTGCTCTTTCAAATGTTATTAAGCATAAAGGTAAGGTAAATAGTAGCCTCATAGAGTTTGTAAATAAAAATGGTTTTATCGTTAATAAAATCAGGCATAATTATAATAACTCAAATTACCAATCAAAAGCATGTAAAAGCCTGACTGAAGAGGTTTTAATCACTAACTATAAATAGCTAAATAATGTATAATATCAGTTAATATGGCAAAAACATGGAGTTTTAACACGACAATAAGGAATCCTGAAAGAATGGAAAATATGCTCAGAGCACTAAGTGAACTGGAAGGTGAGGTTTTTGATATTCATGGTCAAGAAAAGTTTTTTGGGTTACAAATTAAAAAGCGTCTCTATAAACCAACTAAAAGTACTCTGCAAGAAGAATCTCTTATTAATGCTGTGTATTCAGAAGATTCAGCGGATGATCTCGAAGATCATATTGTGGAAAATATATTACAAAAATATCGAGGCAAAAGTGTAGATGGGTCAGGTCGGGGTAGAACCGCCGCTGGTATATTAAATAGATTTGGTCTTTGTGTAGCTTTGCAGTCAAAGGGTTCTGTGGTGATTACAGAGCTTGCAAAGAAATGGCTAAATGATGAAATAGATGACGATGAATTATTCTCTAAATTCTTTTTGAAATGGCAATACCCAAACAAAATTGAAGGAGGATATAATAATTTTGATATTAAACCCTTTGTTGGAACATTGGCCTTGATTAGGTATGTTAATGAAAAATGGGAATCTTTAGGAAATACACCAGTTGGTCTATCAAAGTTGGAATATCAACTTTTTGTTCCTTCTCTTTCAAGAGCAGATCAAATTTATGAATATGTAGACAAAATAATTAATTTTAGAGTTACCAAGGAATCATTAACGGGCGTTGCTAAAACAACTTTTATAAAAGAGTTTAGCAAGGAAAGAGCCCAAGAAATTTCTAGCAGAGAAGATGAAAATATTGATTCGATCTTGAATGATTTAAGGGACTACATGGATTCCTCAGTGCGTTATTTTAGAGTTTCTAATTTGATTATTTTACGTGGTAATGACAACTATATTGATATAGCTAAGGATAAAAAGGTTGAGGTTGAAAGTATATTAAATAAATTGACGTTGAATGCATTAGAGTTTGATTCTTATGATTCATATCTTGAATATTTGAACAATACAGAAGCACTAGAGCTTCCTTGGGAAAATTATGAAGATCTTAGGAAAATTAACCTTCAATTGTCTGAGGTTATGAAAACTGAGATTGGTGAGCAAGAGACTATTCGTTATATGTCTGAAATTGAATTATTACCAGAGAGTAAGAAGGTTAAGAGTTTGGAGGAGTTTTTGAATAATTTTAGAATTTATAAACTTAGAGGCTTAAGACATAATATTGTAGCCCTAGATGAATGTATTGAGAGATTGGGTAATATACTGCAAAAAAATTACAATCCATTAACAGCCAGACCTTCTTTGGATTTAGAATGGTATGTGTCACGTTCCCTGATGATATTGAATGATGCTGTTAAGATAGTTCCAAGCTATAACTTAGGTGACGATGGCATCCCTACAGGTTTCCGTGCAAACACTTCTGATATAGAGTGTTATTATGATTCTTTCGATATGACTGTTGAGGTCACATTATTATTGGGTCGTGACCAGTGGATAGCAGAAGGTCAGCCCGTCATGCGACATTTTAGAGACTTCGAAGATAAAATAGACAATGATCTTGCTTATTGTATTTTTATCGCTCCACTCATTCACAGAGACACATTGAATACATTTTGGAACGGGAATAAGTTTGGTTATGAAGGAGAAAGGCAGAATATTATACCCCTTACACTATCTCAATTTATTGAAATATTAAAAATCGCAAAAGATAAGATATCTAATGGTACACTGGATCACAGGTCAATTAGCGGTCTATTTGGAATAATTGCAGGTAGGGTTGATGGGATTAACCTTCCACAGGAATGGGTTTCTGAGTTTCCTACTATTATAAGTGAATGGTCCTAGTTTATAATATTTCTATCAAGAGCTATACATTTCTTCGATTTTTCCTCCTGTAATATCGTGTGTTCAGTAGTTAATCCGTAATTAAATTTATGAACTTTTGTATTTTTATTTTTTCTTTAATCAAATAAACCCTAAAAAAGGCGCCATGAGAGAGCTTGCATTTTATTTTCTTTACATAAACAAAAACTTGTTTTCGTCTCAGTTTTTTCAGGGTTATGCACTATGTTTTTTCTAGGGAAGTTATAGAATGATAACGTTCGTTCACCTGAGTCGAATGGGCGAACTAAAATTATCAGAAAAATAACAAATCACAAATATGGGATATAAAAGAGAAAATACCATCTCGTCTACAATAAAGAAGAAAAACTACTTTATGTTGGATATTAATCGTTAATGGGTTCTTGGAAAAAGTGATCTAGTAGATAGAGCTTGATTGACCTGAGGAATACAAAGATTTCAGATTATTCAGCAAATTGCTTGGCTGAGATAGCGATCAAAAGACACACCCTCCAGATTTTAACCAATAAATAAGAATTCGGATTATAAACACTTAATTATAAATTAGGTTTATAATGTTATTATTAATATACAAATTATATGAAAGACAACGTAATAAATACAATATGTCCAGAATGTCATCAACCAATCTCGATTGACATTGATAATGCCTTGACTAGTCAAATAGAATCTAGGCTTAGCAAAGAGTTCGAAGAAAAAGAAAAAAACATGAAAGAGTCTCTTAAAAGAGAAAACCAAGCTAATCTATCTAAACAAGAAGATGAACTCAGAAAACAAATTAAAGAAAGTGTTGAAAGAGATTCAGGAGCTGAGAAGAAGTTTTTAGAAGAACAATTGAAAGAAACAAAAACAAAGCTAGAAACAGCCAAACATAATGAGCTTGAGTTGAGAAAGGGAAATCAAAAGCTAAAAGATGATCAGGATGCTTTTGAACTGGATAAGGCAAGACAAATGGATGAGGAAAGAAAGAAGATAGAAGAGAATGCTTCAAAAAAAGCAACTGATGCGAAGCAGGCTGAAATCGATCAGCTCAGCAAGAATCTATTAAACACGCAAAAGGCCCTAGACGAAGCTCAGCGCAAAGCGGCTCAAGGGTCTCAGCAAACTCAGGGTGAAGTTCAGGAAATTGCTTTGGAAGAACTTCTAAAGTCTGAGTTTATATACGATGACATTACCCCTGTTCCAAAGGGTGTAAATGGAGCTGATGTAATTCAGACAGTAAGAACTAAAAATGGTGTTGAATGTGGAAAGATAATATGGGAGTCTAAAAAGACAAAGTCTTGGACTGAGGGCTGGATACAAAAGCTAAAGGATGATCAAAGATTAGTAAAGGCTGATATCGCTGTTATTGTTTCTTCAGTATTACCTCAAGGTGCAGATGGTATTTCTTTGAGAAATGGTGTGTGGGTTTGTGATATAAAACTTGCAATATCCATAGCGACAGCGCTTAGAAATACACTGGAGGTTGTATCTAGAGAAAAAACAATGTCTGTTGGCAAGAATGAAAAAATGGAAATTCTATATAGTTACTTGACTGGTACAGAATTCAAACAAAGAATTGAAACTATTGTAGAGGCATTTTCGAGTATGAATAGTTCTCTTGTAAAAGAAAAACTTGCTTATGAAAAGATCTGGTCTGAAAGAGAACAACAGATACAAAAAGTTGTTAAGAATACAATCGGAATTTACGGTGATTTTAGTGGAATAGTTCAGTTGCAAAGAATTGAAGCGTTGGAACTACCAGAGCCTTCAGAAGATAATGAAACAAAAAAATAATATGATAAAACAAATATCAAAAACTGATTTCATTCTATATAGAGAATGCCCAAACAATACTTGGGTAAAGATACATAATCCTGAAAAGTATGCAGAATTTCCAGTTTCAGATTTTGAAAAATCACTTGCTGTAATGGGAAATGAAGTTGAGCTACTAGCTCGAGGAATGTTTCCAGAAGGTATAATGGTTGAAGGTCGTGGGGAAGAATCACAAAAGCAAACCAAAAAACTCATAGATGAACACACACCAGTTATTATTCAAGCTGTTCTTGCAACAGACAAATATCTAGCCGCCACAGATATTTTGGTTTGGAATGAAGACGTTCAATATTACGATCTATATGAAGTTAAAATGTCCTCTACTTTTGAAAAAGAAGAGGGGGGTTTGAATCTGATGATGAAGATGATGAGAATAATGAAAAAGAAGAAAAACCAAAGGTTAATAAAAAGAAGGAATTACAATATGAATACGATGTCGCGTTTCAGACAAATGTATTTGAAGAATGTGGGGTTCATATAAACAAAAAGTATTTAATTAGATTAAATAAGAAATATAGAAAATGTGGCCCACTAGACTTCACCGTAAATGGACTGTTTGTTAAAGAAGATAAAACTGAAGCTGTAGAGAAATTAATGCCCACAGCTTATATTGAAATGGATCAGGCTTATTCATACCTATCCAATCCAAATATGCCAAAAGGTCCTTGCCCTTGCTATTACAGAGGACGTAGCGCTCACTGTACTACTTTTAGCTATATAAACCCTGAAGTACCAAAATATAGTGTCCATGACTTAAATAGAATAGGGAATAGCAAAGCTTATTTAAAAGAATTACTTGATGAAAATATACTAACTATAGATAGAGTCCCTGAGGATAGAATTCCTAAACCTTCAAAGCAAAAAAATGGTCAGCCTGGTAAGCCAAGAAAGCTGAATCAAGTAAGAGTACACAAATCAGAAGAACCTATAATAGATCTTGAATCTATTAAGTTAGAATTAAATTCTTTAACCTTTCCATTGTACTTTTTAGACTACGAAACCTATCCAACAGCCATACCAATATTTGATGGTTATCGTCCTTATCAACATATAGTATTCCAATACTCACTCCATATATTAAGTGAAGAAGATGCTAAAAATGGTACAGAGCCAAAACATGTAGATGATTTGTTTTTAGACGGAGACCCTGCTGAAAGAATTGTTGAAAGTTTGAGAAAAAATATAGGTGATAAGGGTAGCGTCATATCTTGGTATAAAAAGTTTGAAAATTCACGCAATAAAGAACTTGCTTCTTTAATGCCACTGCAATATGAATTTCTTCACGATGTTATCAAGAGAACTTATGACCTAATGGATATTGTCGAAAAACAATATTATGTTCATCATGGCTTTGAAGGCAGATCATCTATTAAGAAAGTTCTACCGGTAATTGCTCCAGCAGGCCCCGAATATTCCTATAAAGCACTAGGTGTACAAAATGGAATGGATGCCATTGAAGCTTATCGAAAGATAGAAAAAGGTGAGTTGGTTGGTAGTCAGGCTGAAGAAAAGAAAAAAGAGATGCTCGAATACTGTAAATTAGATACAAAGGCGATGTATATAATCTGGAAACATTTTTGGGATTTAATAAATAAATAACTATATGGATAATACTACAAAGATAAGTAGCAATAGCCTGGTCTACTCATTTATTTTTTCCTCCTTTTCTTGCGCTCTTGATTGTCCTCTTAATTATTCCAGCAAGTCCTTGATCCTGAAGCGAAATCACATGTTCTTTTGCTATCTCTCGTTTCTTGTACCTGGGGTGATTATGTTCAAGCCAGTATTTAGCACATCCGACATCTTTGGATCTAATCCCATTCAATATAACCGATTCAGCTGTGTCATTGTTAACGTCTATTCCTTCTAATTTAGCTTCTCGAACAAGCTTTCTGAATCTTTTGATCTTTAAGAGCCGATAATAACTTGATCGTGCTATCCCGGCTTTCTTGCAAGCAAAATCAATAATTCCGTGTTTACGCAATTCGCTGAGCAGTATTTCTTTTTGATCATCATTTATCATTGATTTTAATAGGTTCCTTGCCAGTTAATTTTTTCCACCTGTTCAATATAACTTCTGCATAGACTGGAGATTTTTCCATTAAGAAACATCTTCTTTTGAGCATCGTAGATGCTATGAGTGTCGATCCACTTCCGCCGAATGGTTCAAGAACAAGTTGGTTCCTTTTTGTTAATACCTTGATATATGGAATCAGTATCTCTGTTGGTTTGGTTCCAAATATAATTCCTTGTCCAGATGATTTCTCATCCGCTGCTTTGTATTCAATAAAGTCAGTTGGACAATACTTTTTATTTTTTCCATACGACTCCCAATGTGGTTTACCTGAAATGGCAAATAGGGAAGTCTGGTACTCATTGTCTAATAAATTATCAACTTCACTATTGGTATTTAATTTGGTATCATCTGAAGAGGTTCCGACCATTGCAATATCATGTTTTGAGAAGAATTTGTGTTTGCCAGCATATCCTTGATTTCTGTTTGGTAAGTGCCAAACAATCATGTTTCTGACTTTCCAATGTTTTTCCATTTCACCCCATATTGTGCGAATATTCTTCCAGTTCTCATAACAGATTATTGAGAAGTCGGGTGCTTGAACTTTTGCAACGTTGTTCATCCACAGTTCTGTAAAATCATCGGGTAGAGATTCAGTTTCAAGGTATCGCCTGTTTTTCTTTGCGCCAAAACCAGTCGTCGCTTCACCGTGACGAGTTTTGCCGTTTAAATAATCAAGTAGATATGGGGGATCAGTCATGACCATGTCTACCTTTTCTCCATTGCATAGTTTAATCATATCTGACTCTATTGTACTGTCACCACACATAAGTTTTGATCCATCTAAGTCATAGACATCACCTTTCTGTACAGAGATTTTATCTATACTTAATTTTTGTAATTCTTTGTTTAGGTCAAATTCCTGCTCTGTACTTTCTTCTTCAAAAATACTATCTATTTCTTCACTTGAAAATCCAATATCAGAAAGAAAAGACTCATCAAATTCAGCCAGTAGTTCAAGATCAAATTCTCCAGTATTTTTGTTCAGACGTAAATTTAACTCCTTTTCTTTCTCTGTATCAGGAATATCAATGTAAACAACGGGCACCTTTTCATATCCTAATTCTTTTAATATTGATGTCCTAAAATTCCCACCAATTATTATATTCTTCCTTGCGTCAGCAGAGTTTACTAATATTGGATCTACCGCACCGTATCTGGTAATTGATTCTCTAAGTTGTTCTTTGGCGGAGTCGCTCCATTTACGAGGGTTATACTCTGCGTTCTTAAGTTCAGAAATTGAGACATACTCAATAACCAACTTTTGATTAAAGTTATCATTCATATTATTATTTATTTTTTAATTATTAATTTCTAACCGATTCGGATTTCACTTTATGTGTTTTGAGCTTCGCACTTTACACTTGAAGTCTTATCATGTTTTTATTTTAAACAATCAAATATAAAAGGGAATAGGAAGTGTTGATAAATTTATTTGGAGATTTCTTTATTGCTGATATTTCAGTAATAACGGAAAAATATAAAAAGTTGTGACACATTAGAGTTTTATGTGTCAATATCGTTGTTGACAATATTGCGTTAACAGTATAAGCTTACATCAATGTTAACACTAGGTCAGTATATTAGAGAAGAAAGAGATAAAAATGGTACTTCTTTAAGGGAGTTTGCAAAGAAGATCGGTTGTTCTCCTGCGTTTATATCAGATATAGAGTTGGGTAAGAGAAATCCATCTGAAGAAGTTTTTGCTAAAATAGCAAAGTATTTAAATATTTCCTTGGATGAATTAAAAAAGCATGATACGCGCCCTCCAACTGAAGATCTTAGAAAATTAAATTTGAATCCAAAGTTAGCGTTTGCCTTTAGAACACTTATGGATCGAGACGTTAAGCCTGAAGCTTTGATAAAGTTTGCTGAAAATTACTCTAAAAAAAAGAATAAGGATAATACAAAATAACATGAGAAGTTCTAGATCTTTTAGCGGCCCAACAAAAGAACGTCCCTTCTACAAACTCGAAGAAATAGAGGAAATATGTGATGCTGAATTGATCAAACTAAATTTGATGCCAGAGAATCCCGAACCTATAAGGATAGATTGGTTTGTGGAGAAAAGATTTAAGACCACTCCTCAATATGAAAGATTGCCAGATGGGATCCTTGGTTTTACAAAATTTGGTGCTAATGGAGTGGAAAATATCGTTGTTGATAGCAAGTTGGATGAAGAAGGCACGGTCGTGTCAGAGAGAAGAGTTCGTACAACCCTAGCCCACGAGGCGGGGCATGGATTATTGCATGCTTATCTGTTTGTTGTTGGTGTAAAAACCAAAAAATTATTTGATGATAGTCATGATGATACGCTAAGAGTTTTATGTAGAGACATTAAGGGCGTAGAAAGTAATACCAAATACAATGGACAGTGGTGGGAGTATCAAGCCAACCGTGCTATGGCAGCTTTATTGCTCCCGAGAATTTTAGTTGGGAAAGCGATCGTACCATACCTAGTTAGTAGGGGAGTATTTGGTATTATGGCATTAGATCAGAATAAAAAAGATGAGGCCATTTCAGCGCTCTCTGATATTTTTAATGTTAACCCAGTCGTTGTTAAATTTAGGTTGGAGGAGATGTACCCATTGACAGATTCTCAACAAGGTTGCCTATAATTTTTTTACTTGCAATGTTAGCTGTGTTAGCTTACACTGTACCCCGTACCAATTAATTTAAACAACCATGTCATCAAAAAACATACACACAGTTCCAAATGGTAAAAGGTGGGCAGTAAAAGAAGAAGGATCTTCTAAGCCTTTGTCTACTCACAGCACAAAAGAATTAGCAGAAAAAAGAGCTATAAGTGAAGCAAAATCACGCCATTCAGAACATGTTATACATGGTAGAAATGGTCAGATACAAGATAAGGATAGTTATGGTAACGATCCATCAAGGATAATAGATAAAAAACATTAAAATTTAATTTCAATAAAATATATGTCAATACATCAAATTACACACATAAGAAAGCCTGATAGATATAGCAACCATGAACACATTACCCATGTTGGAAACTTGTCTGAGGGATGGATTATAACACGTGAAGATGCTATCAGTAGAATTAATAGTGGCACAAATAATTTCTTTGTAATGACAGGACAACATCGTTCTGAGGTTGGGATTGTAAAGCCTAACAATGGGATGAAACCATATCTTCGCACTCATGCCGATGGTTATTGGAATGACAACTTACTATCGTTACCACAATGTTAAAATAATTCTTATTGTATGAGTAAAAAAATCTGGAGTATTCCTGTGATAGCAATTTACCTATATGTTGTAACCATTCTCACTCAAAGTGGTTTTTATTCTTACTTTGGAATCCCTTCTAATTTTGTAGAGGCTTCCGTCGTGTCTAATACTGTTTATTTTTGGGTTATACTCAAAGTTCTTGTCACCCTAGCTACTTCTTGGGGTTGGTGGTGGTTATTAATTATATCGGCAATAATAATTATTGTGAAGATATTTGGTAGGTATACGTTAAGCGCCATTGCTGTAATTATGGCCATTTTAGCTTATAATTCCTTTGATTTTGGAATTTCACAAGCGTCTAGTATGCAATCTTTTTACATGATTTCTACAGGATGCCAAGGTCTTGATCAAGGCCAAAGATATATAATTCCAGTCATGCATGAAGATATAGGAGTATTAATTCCTATAGACATAAACAATAAAATTGATGATGGATTTATTGTTAAAAATCTTTCAGGACTAGACTGTAAAATACAATACAAATATGTCGGTTTAATAAAAAAATAATTACAAAAAAATGAACAATTCAAAACAAGAAATCACGGAGGAATTGATTAAAAGGATGTCGATGAAAATACATTCAGCATATGTTTCTTATCTTGTCTGGAAATGGTTAGAGCAGTCACGTAATATAAATGCTGGTGAGGAAAGAGCCTATAGAAACGTTGAGGTTATGAATCATCAATCGAATTTTTTCCATGTTGCTCTGCAGGGTTCCTTTTATAGTTTTATTCTAGATTTGTCTGTATTTTTTGATAAACAAAAGCCGGCTCTAAGTCTGGAAAATCTTTTACTTCACACAAATACAAGCGAGGAAAATATAGAAAAAATTAAAGCTATCTTAGCTCCACACGATAAAATTATTCAACAAATCAAGAAAGATATAAGGGATAAGGATGTTGCACATTTCGACATTGGTGTTGATCGAACTAAGCCTAATATGATTTTATATAAGGAGACAGAAGATTTGTTTGCTGCGGTTCAGGAAGTATTCAATCTGATTAGTGAAAATTTTAACGGCACTTTATATTTTTGTGCTCCAGATGAAGAATCAATTAGTTTTGAGATGGAATATTTACTAGATAATCTAGAAAAAGGTGAAAATAAGAGGAAGGAGGATATCTATAAAAACCTTCCATTGCCTGAGAACGTCTTTAAGTCTTAACTTATTTTTTCTTAAATCTTTTATTCCAATCTTCTTTCCATTCTCTTGCTTTTTCTTTAACCCATAATCTGTCTTTCTTCTTTTTATTTCTATCGTATGATTTTCTAATGGGGTTATTCGCCATTTTTAGGTCTGGATTTTCTTTTTTTAGAAAAATACATACGTGTTCCTTACCTTCATTATTTAAAACAGTTCTAGCTTTTAATCGTCCTTCTCTTATAAACTTTCTTATTGTCACTGATCTGACTTTAAGATCATTGGTAAGCTTCCACATTGAAAAGTAACTATTGTCATTGATAAAAGCGAATGTTGGTAGCACACCTTCTTTTAAGGCTCTCTGACAGAGTAAACATTTAAATCCGTATTTATCGTACCAGCCTGTCTCTTGATTGGCTGCACCTCCACAGATTTTACAACTGTAATGTCCTTCAGGAGGAAAACCTCCAGGCTCATTCTTTAATTTCTTATTTCTCTTAACTTCTTTCATGGCAATTTCAATAACAAGTTCAGCGTAGCTCTGCATGTTGTATGCCGCCTTATGAGCTTCTTCATCAGTCCAGTTTTCACCGCTTCTTTTTGCGATGTCCTTCATTTCTTGAACTTTTTCTTCTGTAATTTCCATATATTTATTGGTTAATTTATAACAAATGAGAAATGGTCTGCACTGTCTCATTTGTCTCATTTTAAACCAAAAAAGGAGAGACCGAGACGGGTCAATATGATACAATAATAATCGTTTAATAACCCTTACGGTGTCTCACTGTGTGAGGTTCTAGACCGGAGTACACAGCTAGTTTTAAGTCTTATTTATCAACGTATTTTTTGGGTAGGGTAGTGTGAGGTTCGAACTTGTTTAGACATGGTATACTTTTAGTTATGAAAAAAGTTTTTATAATTCATGGTTATCAAGGTACTCCAGATGGGGGTTGGAGACCTTGGTTAGTAAAAGAATTAGAAAAACAAAATATTTCTACTGAATCTCTTGCCATGCCTAGTGCCGGCAATCCTGTTTGCGATGAGTGGATAGATGAAATTTCAAAACATGTCAAAATTAATAACGGCAATGAGATATATCTTGTAGGTCACTCCCTTGGGTCAACTGCAATTTTACGTTATTTAGAAAATAATGAATCTGAAAATATTCACGGTGCAGTTCTTGTTTCTGGCCCATCTGAGAATAATGGTAATACTAAACTGGGTAGTTTCTTAGATAAAAGTTTTAATTTTGAAAAGATGAAAACAAAGTGTAAAAAATTTGTAGTGATTCATGGGGATAATGACCATGTTGTCTCGTTTAGTAATGCCGAGACATTGTCTAGAGAATTAGGTGGAGAATTGATGGTTGTTAAAAATGGAGGACATTTAAATGGTTCAGCTGGTTGGCTTGAACTCCCACAATGTTTTGACGTATTAAACAAGATGATGAATAGCTAATGCTATTAGACCTTTAGATATGTCAGATTATTAATCATTTCAATACTCAATCTAATCCTCCCATACATCCCTTGAATCCTTGGTAGTTCAAAGATGAAAAGTAAGATGTGGTAATTTTTCTAGAGCTAGAACCACCATCTCTTTTGTGATAAAATGACTAAATCATGGAAGAAAAAAACATCTCTAAGAATAGTAAAATCGCACAATTTCTCATATTTAGTGGTGAAACTGGTGTACCTAAAATTGAGGTTAGGATAGAAGGTGAGATGATCTGGCTAACTCAAAGGCTTATCGCAGAGCTGTTTGGTGTTTCTATCCCAACAATAAATTAACACCTTAAAAATATCTTTGAAACGGCTGAATTAAAGGAGAATTCAGTTATTAGGAATTTCCGAATAACTGCTGCTGACGGAAAGAACTACGACACAATGCACTATAACCTCGATGCCGTCATAGCCGTGGGTTACAGAGTAAACTCCAAAAAAGCCACCCATTTTCGTATCTGGGCAACTAATATAATTCGTGAATTTATCATTAAAGGGTTTGTCCTTGATGATGAACGTCTGAAGCAAGGAGAGAAAACATTTGGTGTTGATTATTTTAGAGAATTGCTAGAGCGAGTCCGTTCCATTAGAGCAAGTGAGCGCAGAATCTATCAACAAATTACAGATATATTTGCTGAGTGCAGTATTGATTATGATAAAGACTCTGGGGCTAGTCAGGAATTTTATGCTATGGTTCAAAATAAATTTCATTTTGCAATTACAGGTAAGACGGCACCTGAAATAATTTACAACAAAGTTGATGCAACCCTGTCACATATGGGTCTTGCTACTTGGAAAAAATCTCCAACAGGTAGAATATTGCAATCCGATGTTATTTTTGCAAAGAATTACCTAGAAGAAAGTGAAATCAAAAAACTTGAAAGAGCGGTTACAGGGTTTTTTGATTACATTGAAGGTTTAATTGAAAGAAGTAATACTTTTACAATGAAAGAGTTTGCAGAGAGTGTTGATAATTTTCTAACTTTCAATAAGTATCAGGTTTTGGATGGTAAGGGAAAAGTCTCAAAGATAGACGCTGATGAGAAAGCTATTTCAGAATATAAGGAGTTTAATAAACATCAAAAAATTGAGTCTGATTTTGATAAGGAAATAAGGAAGATGACTGAAGGGGGTCGGTTTAAATAATTTATTTATAAAAATTTTAAAGGAATAAGAATAATGAAAAATAACAAAATATGGTTTGTTAATAAAACTTATGGATACGGATGGACTCCTGCAACTTGGGAAGGTTGGCTTGTGCTGCTTTTGTGGCTTGTTATATTCATCCCATTAACATTACTAATAAAACATAATTTGATTTTAGGTCTAACAGGAATATTCTTTGACACAGGTTTGTTGCTATATATTTGCTATAAAAAAGGAGAGAAACCTCGTTGGCAATGGGGCAAAAGAAAGGATCTTGATAGAAAATAATATACTAAGTGGTATAATGTGTGTATGAATATATTATACACTTTTATTGGTATACTCTTTCTTTGGTCCATTATAGGATACTTTTCATTTCGAGTTGAGAATACGGAATATTCAGTATTGGAATCTAAAAAGGGATATGAGGTACGATTATATCCAGCGCATATAGTTGCACAAACTACCGTAAATGGTCCTTATAAGGAATCTCTAAGTCAGGGTTTCAGTATTATTGCTGGGTATATTTTTGGTGGTAATACTAAGAAAGAAAAAATCGCCATGACTGCTCCAGTTGTCGAAAATACAGCATCATCATCTGAATCTATTGCAATGACAGCTCCTGTTACCGCAACAGTTGAGGGAGATTCTCATGTTATTGCTTTTGGTATGCCTCGTTCATACACTCTTGAAACTCTTCCTGTTCCAAATGATGAACGTGTAAAAATTGTTACAATTCCTGAAAAGAAAATGGCCGTAATCAGATTTTCTTGGGGACGAACAGGGGCGCGTGTAGAATCAAAGAAACAAGAACTACTGAATGCTTTAAAAAAGGATAATATTAATGTAGTCGGTGGGGTACAATATGCCGGATATAATCCACCATGGACGCCACTCTGGATGACTCGTAATGAAGTTTTGGTGGAAATTATATGATCATATTTTTTATATCAATGGTCACACTGATACTTTCGCTGATTCATTTTACTATTTATAAATTCATAGTAACGATCTTTTCTTTGTCTGCAACATGGAGAATTTTTACAGGAGTCCTGTTAGCGATTCTTTGTGTTAGTTTTCTAATCGTTTCAATCCTAACCTTTTACTTTAATAATTCATTTACCAATTCTTTATATACTATTTCAGCATCCTGGCTTGGTTTTTCTGTATACCTATTTTTATTCTCGCTTCTATTTTTCATAGTATCAGGAATTCTGCATATTTTTAGTCCTAATATTTCTTTGCTGTATTTTGGCATTTTATGCTTCATATTGCCTTTTGTTTTTGGAGTTTATGGCCTTGTTCATGCTAGAAATGTTATTGTAAAAGATATTAGTGTTACTATACCTAACCTTCCAATTAATTGGAAAGATAAAAAGGCTGTGTGGGTCAGCGATTTGCACCTAGGTGCTGTTCATAGCCAGGATTTTGCAAAAAATATTGTGTCTAAAATAAATGAAATTAATCCTGATATAGTTTTCATTGGAGGTGATATTTACGATGGTGTGAAGGTTAATGAATCTGAAATCATTAATCCATTTATTAATTTACACCCAAAATTTGGTGTATATTTTATTACAGGGAATCATGAGGAGTTTAGCGACAGCAAGCATTTCCTAGATGCTATCAGTAGTGCTGGTATTAAAATACTTAATAATGAAATGGTTATAGTGGATGGCCTGCAATTAATTGGTGTTGATGATCGTGATTCAATTGATGCTACAAAATTTGAATCAATTCTTTCAGGATTGAACATAGATAGAAATAAAGCCTCTATTCTTTTAAAACATCAACCTTCTCAATTGGCAGAAGCTGCAAATGCGGGTATTTCTTTTCAGATTTCAGGACACACTCATAAAGCTCAAATATTGCCCCTTAATATATTTACAAATTTAGTTTATAAGGGTTATGATTATGGCCTTAAAAAAATGAATAATATGAACGTATACACCTCAAGCGGAGTAGGAACATGGGGTCCACCCATGAGAGTTGGGAGTGATGCTGAGATAGTGGTCTTTAGTTTCTTAAATAGTTTCTAGTTATACAATCTTTAAAACTATAAAGAAACATTCATCCTATTTCCTCATCACACCATTATTAACCTTCTCCATTAGTTTGTTGACCTTTCTTTTGTATCTTATATAAAAATAAAACATCAAGCTAACGATGGCTGCAAAAAAGCACCAAACAGATGTGAATGTATATTCAAAGAAAAACCATGATACAAGACCTAAAAATCCAATTGTAATTCCAAAATATCGTAAAATATTGATACTTGAAATACAGAATGAACCAACAACGGCAAGTAGGTAAGCTAGAATAACAAAATTTCTGAAAGGAAAATCAAAGCTATAGTTCACGCATGAATTGATTTTATATATGTCCAATGGGCCCGTTATGAGAACTGTTGTGAAATAAATCGCCACAGCTGAACCTGCAAGTATAAACCAGCCTAATATTTTTCTCTCAGCTTTGTCTAATAGATAAACCACGGATGGTACATATACTGGCCATATAATAAAGGAAAAAAATAAAAAGAAATATCCAATAATAGGCGATGAGTATCCGGAATTTAAATATAACCATTGTATTCCTTCGCAGAATTGCTGAATACTAAACATTATAGGAATTGCAGCAAGTACCTTATCTTTTTTATTTGCAGAAGCAAGAGACACCCCACCAAGAACGGCAAGGGCACCACTCGCTATAAAACTAGCTGATGCAGAAAAACACATGTCTGAATTGTATCACCTTAGTTGTATATAACATAACAGATCACAGTAATGTAGTGTAAGAAACGACGTGACTTAAAAAACTTTTTCCTTTATAATAAATATATGAAACCAACACTATTAGTTCTTGCTGCCGGAATGGGAAGTCGCTATGGAAAATTGAAACAATTAGATCCTGTAGGGCCATCTGGAGAGGTGATATTAGATTACTCGGTTTATGATGCAATTAGGGCTGGGTTTGGAAAGGTCGTTTTTGTAATTAGAAGAGACTTTGAAAACGAATTTAAAGATGCAATAGGTCCAAAGTTTATGGACAAGATTGAGGTAGAATATGTTTTCCAAGAATTAGAAAATTTGCCAGATGGCTTCACTGTACCTGAAGGAAGAACTAAGCCATGGGGAACGTCACATGCTGTTATGATGGCAAAGGATATTATAAATGAACCTTTTGCAATGATTAATGCGGATGATTTTTATGGTGCAGAATCTTTTCAAATAATGGCTGATAATTTAATTAATTCTGTAGACGTGGTTGGTGATAGTGATGATGCTGACGCTGAAAATTATTTTATGGTTGGTTATCCACTAAATAAAACCCTTTCTGATTTCGGATCCGTATCTCGTGGAATATCTGAAACAGATGAGAATGGTTATTTAAAAAATATTACAGAACGTACTCATATAGAAAAAACAGCAACAGGCGCAAGGTATAAAGATGGTGAGGATTTCAGAGAGCTTACTGGAAATGAAATGACATCAATGAATTTCTTTGGATTCACTCCTTCATATTTTAATCACTCAGAAGGAATGTTCAGAACATTTTTAGAAGAAAACAAAGAAAATTTAAAAGCTGAGTTCTTTGCTCCATTTGTAGTTAAAAAGCTTATCGATGATGAAAAGGTTAAAGTAAAAGTTCTCTCAAGTGATACAGAATGGTTTGGAATTACTTATATTGAAGACAAACCTTTTGTGGAGCAGAAAATCAGGGATTTAATTGCTGGGGGTGTGTATCCAAATAGTCTTTGGGGTAATTAGGGGGACAGTGAGGCTAGCAAAAACAGCCGTACTACATAAGTAGTGCATAACAAACATAGGAAGTCTCAAATCAACTACAACCCCTCGTCTAACCAGTGCGCGGGCTGTTTTATTTCCATGGTACAATAGTTCCATGATAATAATAAAAACAATCAAAGACGCAGATTTTGGACTTGATAACCCACAACCTGATGTATATAAAGAAAGGCGAGCAGGCCGAGCTATTGTATTTGATAAGGATAAAAATATTGCACTACTGCACGCGACCAAAAAGAATTTTCATAAATTACCAGGAGGGGGAGTAGAGGAGGGTGAAGATATTAAGGAAGCGCTCGCACGTGAGTTGGTGGAGGAGATAGGTTGTGTAGCTGATAATATTAGGGAATTAGCTATTATTGAAGAATATAGAAACATGCATGAGTTACATCAATTTTCGCACTGTTTCATTGCAGATCTAGTTGGAGATATAGGTGATTCAAAATTGGAAGAAGGTGAAATTGCCGATGGGTTTGAACCAGTTTGGATGAGTCTTGAAGAAGCTATCAAAACACTAGAAAGTGAAAAATGAGGTAGAAGATTACGGTGCTAAATTTATGAGACTGAGAGATTTGGCTTTCTTGAGGGAGGCTCAAAACCAAAACTAAAAGATGAATCAAAAACCAACCTACGATATGGGCGACGCCTCAGCTAAGATATTTAAAGGTAAATCAATATCTGCTCCAATAATAGAAATCTACGGTGAGTCTGCGGGCCTATTTTCAAACATCATAAAATCAAGGCTGCCTGATACGGGAAAAACGTATACATTGCTTGATATTGGGTCATCAAGGGGTGAGTTATTATCTGATATTTTAGATCTTCTACCAGAATATCGTTTTGACATAACCGTTACGGATACAAATCCTAATGCAATAGCAGAAAATTGTATAAATGGAAAAAAAATAGTGACAGATGCGGAGTCTTTACCGTTTGAAGACAAAAGTATTGATTTAGTAATAATGAGATACGTTCTACAGTTTAATCTTTTTGAAAATCAGAAAAGAATTATTGATGAAATATCTAGAGTTGTAAAAGGCTTTGCGATTATTCAACACGGTGGTGCTGATGACTTTAATCCTGAAGCTTGGCGTGAAGTTGTGGGTAAGATTTTTATCGATGATGAATTACCTCAAATAAAGAGAGATGGGATGTTTTTTTCATCATCTAATGAAATTGAAAATTATATGGATTCCAAAAATGTTAAATATGAAAGAGTTCTATCCAAGAAGATTTGGGGACTCTCGCAAGCATTTATTGAGAGATATTCATTAAGTGGTGAGCAGGCGTCATATCTTAGAGACAAGCTTGGAGATAAGGATTTTCTAGTCCAGACGACTTGGATAATATATACTTAACAAATGCAAATACATTTACTAACTAGAAATGATGGTAAACTAAAGGCGGCAAGAAGTGTCTTTGATAAATTTGGAATAACACCTAATAATAAATAATATAATATGAATAATAAACAGCCGGCATCTTTTTCTAAAGTAATAAAGGATTTTTTTGGGCTTGTAAGAATGAAAGCTGTTGCTTTTATTGTACTTACTTTAATAATGATATTCTTCATGAACCTTATGGGTTCAACTCTTGGAGGTATTTTTACACAAACAAGTTACATATTGGGACCTGTAATTCTGTACATACTATTATCTATTATCTTTTCTGCCTTTATAAGTAAGAGGCATTTTGCATTCGCATTTTTGATGTTAGTTATACTTTTGGCTGCGCTTTGGTTTAATGGATACACAATGGTCCAGAATAGAAATAGAATAGAAGTTGAGTGTTTAAAGGAAACTAATTCAAATAATAGAAATATGAAGGTTATTAAATGTATGCAGCAGAGAGGGATTCAATACTACAGATAGTATTTGGGGATGCAAATTAATTTTGTTCTATAATCTTAAAAGGTTGTAGAATAGAAACACTATTGAAATAACCATCACTTGGCAGAAAATTCCAAAAATGGGACGGCTATTTAAACTACGTTTTGAATGCATCCAAATGTGAAATTTTTGAAGACTTACGAGTGGTTCATGGCGCCACTTGAAGTAAACAAACTGCAGGAAGTCCGGCATCATTCCACCAATAGCACCAAATAGGATTGCTATTAAAGATGCGTGTCCAAAAGCGCCAAGTAGAATGAATGATAGGGATAGTCCAAGAAGTCCATCGAACCCTATTTTTACTAGGTCTTTTAGAAAATCTTTATTTATAACTAGGTCATTATTAAGTGGTTTTTCTTTGTTTTTTCTACTGCTCTTAAGTTTGTAATCCCAGTGAGGAATTGAATCCAAAATGAAATGACTTCCAAAGCCTATAGCAAAGCCTAGAATGGGGTTTTTTGGTATTAATGCTGTGAATGTTGCTCCGGTTACGGCGTGTGTGGTTAAAATCATTAATGATTATTCTATCATGTATTTGATTTGAGGTCAGTTAACACAGAGTCTAACCTAAAACTTTGATATTGTGCTAATATTATTACATGAAACTATATTCAATTCATGGTGGTAATATAGAGGATCTAAATAACAGGAAATATAATATCGGTGTCGGTATTAGTTTGGGTAATAAATATTTTACCGTAGAGAATATTGCAGGTTTGGTACAATGGGCTCTTGAATATACCAAGGATGGTGTGATTATTTATGTTGCAGATTCTATTCATGCAATAAATATAGAAGTGAGAAATAAAATGGTTTTTGAAAAGGCTTTGCTTAAGGCAAATAAGATGGGGGATAAGGTATTGGAAGATGCGGCAAATTATTTTTCAAATAATTTGCCGCCCACTGATTTCAAAAAGTTAAGATTCGTCAAATGGCAGGAAATTGTTGATGGTGAATATAAGAAAAAGACAAATTATCTTTACAATTTTTCTAAAAAAAATCCTGCGTTTAAAACAGATGTCCTTTCTATTGTTAGAGCTCTGGTATCAAAAGAGACAAGAAAATTTACTGAGGCTGACATAATCAGACTTGGCGATTATGTTATTGAAGAAATGCCTGAGCTGTTAAATAGAACTAATGTCAATGGTATTGTTTGCGACGCTTATTGTTATCCTACAGGAGGTACATTTTCTTCTTTTATTGATAAAATTCAAGCGGGTGAAATTTACCCAGAGATTAAACAAAACATAATTGATACAGAGCCAAAGGTATTCTTGGAGGTGAGGTAATATTTGGGGTCAGGCACCATGGTGCCTGACCCCAAATATCATAACTAAAGGTACTTCTGAATATTTAATTTATGTTCTTCATATGTTGTAGCACAATGTGTCACTCTGTGAGCGTCATGAATATAATATAAACATGTTGTGGAGGCTGGCTGAAGCACGGCCTTAATTGCTGATAGCCCAGGGTTTGAGATTGGATGTGGAGGTAGGCCTGTATTTAAATACGTATTATAAGGTGATTCTGTTTTCTTATCAGCTACAGTTATTGGAGCCCAATACCCAGCACCTTTGTCACCTCTTATGTATTGAAGTGTTGCATCTACCCCTAATGCCATGTCTTGATTTAGCCTGTTCCATAATATTCCTGCAATAAGAGGTGTGTCTGCATTGTTCGCTGCTTCTCGTTGAACAATTGAAGCTAGAGTTAATCCCGTAGTCCATTTAATATTCTGCTCGCTAAACTGAGGCAGTAGAGAGCTGAATTTTTCATTAAATTTTGAGACCAGTCTATTTGCAACCTCTTCAGGTTTTTCTACGATAGGTATAAGATATGTCTCAGGAAAATATACTCCTTCTGTATAATCTGGATTTACATTTGTGGCATCAATAAATTTTTTCTTGGCGATATTTGTCCATCCAAGATTTTTTGCAAGAAGAGATGCAATTTCTTCTTTTCTTAAGCCTTCTGGAATTATAATCCATTTCATATATGGCCCAGCTTTGATAGTTGAAAGCACCTGATTTGCCGTCATTGTTTTAGAGAGTTTATAGGCGCCAGGTATGAATGTGAATTTTGCTTTTAGTGCGGATGAGATGAATGAATCTTGGTCGACTATAAAACCTTTATCAAATAGATTCTTTGCAATCAATTCTGTTGTGGTAGCTCCAATTGATATTGTAAATTGATCTGTTCCAACAGGTAGGGGTATTACAACTTGAGCAACTGGCACGATTTTTGGTAAGGAAGGTTGGCTAACCGGAGTGGCAGCCTTGCTCTTAAGATTTGTTACTTTGCTAGCAGAGGATGTCGCTTTATCGGTATCAATCATTAATGTTGTATTTCTTTGCTGGGAAATATTTGTTCCAACCTTATTAGTGCTAAGCATCGCATAGATTATTGTAAATATAATAATAGTTAGAATAACTATGGTGCCCAAGATATAGTATTTTGTATTTTTTGAATTCATGTTTTTAATTATCATCAGTAATTATTTTCTTATAGAACCATCGCTTTGTAAATTCTACAGAAAATAGATAGACAATAGTGATTGATATAATAGCTAGTACTGGACGGATACCAAGCCTTTCAAATCCAAATATCTTGTTTACAGGAAGGTATACAGCGGCCCAGGCGAGCATAACTGCGCTAATTGTTGTTATAAGAAGAGCCTTACTTGGCTTGCTTTGAATAAAAGGTATCTTCTTTGTTCTTATAATGTATACCACAAAAGTTTGGGTGGCTATCGATTCTAAAAACCAACCAGCTTGAAATCCACCAACTGAGAGATGGAAAACAGAAAACAAAATGTAGAACGTTAAGAAATCAAAAATAGAAGAAAGTGGACCAAAGACGATCATGAAGAGTTTGAAAAAACGTATCTTAAACCTCTTTGGTTTTAGTAAGGCTGTTCTGTCAACTGAGTCTGTTGGGATTGCTAATTGTGATGAATCGTACAATAAATTATTTAATAAAATTTGAGGTGCTGTCATTGGGAAGAATGGCAATAAAACAGAAGCTCCCGCCATGGAAAACATATTTCCAAAATTAGAACTTAAGGACATCATTAAGTATTTAAGAGTGTTCAAAAATGTACGACGACCTTCAATAACACCCTCAATTAAATCGTTAAGACTTTTCTTCATCAAAATTAAGTCAGCAGTATCTTTTGCAACGTCAACCGCATTATCGACAGAAATACCAACGTCAGCTGCCCGCAGTGATGGAGCATCGTTAATACCGTCACCAAGAAAACCAATAACATGTCCACGCGATCTCAATGCTTTTATTATTCTTTCTTTTTGGTCAGGAGAAACTCTTGCAAAAATTGTTGTAGTTTCAGCCTTTATTCCAAGTTCTTGATCGGTAAGATGAGTAATATCGGATCCCATAAGAATACCCCTTACAGGAAGATTAATATCTCTAGCTACTTTTTCTGTGATTAAATCATTGTCACCTGTTAAAATTTTAATTTCAATTCCGTGCTCTTCAAGTTTTCTTAAAGTTTCGGCAACACTTTTCTTTGCGGGATCAATGAAAGCGATAAAGCCTAGGAATTCCATATGCTCTTCATCGTGCTTTGAATATTTTTTCTCCGACATTGGAATTACTCTCCTTGCAACAGCAAGCACTCGGAATCCATCTTTACTTAGTGTCTCATATTGATGTAATATTTTTTTTCGTAATTCTGCCTTTATTCTTTTTTCCCCGTCATGGAATGTACACACCTCAATAACCTGCTCAGGTGCACCTTTTGCAATAATAATATGTGTGCCGTCGACGCCTGCAATAACAGAATCACGTCTTCTTATATAATCAAAAGGCACCTCGTCTATTTTATTATATGAACTAATGTCCAGCGTCTTGTAATTTTTAATTGCATCATCAAGCGGGCTTTTGAATCCACTTGAGAATTCACTACTAACATAGGCAGCCCTAAGCACTTCTTCAGAATCATTCCCATGAATATCAATATATTTTACCAGCTCAATAGTATTCTCTGTTAATGTGCCTGTTTTGTCAGTACACAAAATATCCATGTTTCCAAAGTTTTGAATTGCAGATAATTTTTTAACAATAACTCCTTTCTTGGCCATAATCAGTGACCCTTTAGATAGATTGAGTGCTATGATCATTGGTAAAAGTTCTGGTGTTAAGCCAACAGCCAGTGCTACAGCAAAAAGAAATGATCCAAAAAAACTGTGCTTTAGAAAAGTGTCTATTAGGAATATAGAAAAAACTAACACAAAAGTTAGTTTCATAATTAGCACAGAAAATTCTTGAATACCCCTATCAAATTCTGTAGGCCCTTCTTGTTTAATTAATGATGCGGAGATATGGCTAAACTTTGTATTTTTTCCAGTTAATGTGACAAGCATTATAGCTCTACCTGTATTTGTACTACTTCCCATATATACCTCACTACCAATTTCTTTTTCAACAGGGAAGGACTCGCCAGTTAATTGAGATTCATTTACGAACAGGTTCTTTGACTCTTTAATTATTCCGTCAGCTGGAATTATGTCTCCTGGCATCAAAATTACAATGTCATTAGGCACCACATCAGCAAGGGGAAGTATAATTTCTTTTCCATCCCTTAGGACTGTTGCTGTAATCATCACCCGTTTCTTTAAATCCTCCGTTGCTTTTTGGGATCTATATGTGTTAATGAAGTCTATCGTGACGCTCATTAATATTATAAAAATAATTATTGACGATGTTACCAGGTCTCCTAGTACTCCAACTATAATTGAACTAATAACCAAGATTATTAGAAGTGGGTTTTTAAATCTAGCAAAAAATGCGAGAAAGGCTGAAAGTTCTTTTGCTTGAACTATTTTATTTGGGCCGTATTTTAGTAGTTGTTTCTTGGCCTGTACTGTTGTAAGTCCTTTTAGGTTCATATTATTATTATAGCTTGCTTGTAAAATAAAAAGTAGTAAAATATTGTTATCTAACACATATGATGTCACGACCTAAAAATTTAAAGGATGGCATTAAATATTACTTTTGGAAGTACATTGTGTCTCCAGTTTTTCCGTACATAAGAGATGGGCTACTTAAGCTTAGGATTATTTATCACAAAGGTCGTCAGCCGTATCATATTGGTTTTTTGGATTCCAAGAAGAAAGTCGAGGATTTTAGGAGGTATTTGGGTGGTATGGGTTTCCGTAATAACAGATTTGCCTGGATAGACTCTGATGAAATATTAAGTATGAGAATTTTTGATGGTTATAAGCATCAGTACCATATTAGGTTATTTAAGGACAGAGAAATACGCGCTCATTATGAGCAAACACCCGAGATTCACCCTTTTGGTCATTTTTTTGAAAGTGTTTTTGAAGCAAGAAGTTCTGAGTTCAAAAAATATTTAGGGAAGTGGTGTTTTTATAAATAGAAAACCCCCGACGCCATTGCTGGGTCGGGGGCATGTCTCTTGGGTTTGTTTGATGGAGCCTTAAATCTCCTTAAGTGCTTCCACCAGCGCCTTCGTGATTATCGTAGTCCGACTTGTCTTCTCATCAGAGAGTGTGAAGTGGGGATCTGCGGGGTCACCACCAAATTTTTCCGCGATGACTGACCCAACAGTTGTTGCCTCAAAACCACGCTTTTTGGCAATTTCCACGCAGTCCTCGGGGAACTCGAACCCTTCTGAGGTTTTGATGATTTGACGTCCTTCAGTGGTTAGTATGACAATCACTGCAACGTCCTGAGTCGTGGGCTTTTTCGCTTTGAAACGAATAATCCCACTTTCAATTCCAATTGCCATACTTCCAGGATCTCTTGCTTGCGCTCGTAGTGCGCGATTAAGTGCTCCTTTGAACGTCTCATCATGTCCAACAGGTTGGTCATTCTGCTCAGACGAGGCATAAACACCTGTAATGGTGGCCTCAATATCAAGGGCTTCAAAGGCCTGTACAACGGCCGCAAGTTTTTGGGAACTTGTGGAACCTAGGCTAACTCTAATTATTTTCATGAATTTGATTCGGGGGTTGGTTGTTTGACTTCCGATAGCATATTAGAACATTTTTTGGCTTTTGTCCATAGTTCGATAGGCACATTCAACCTCTAAGTGCACCACTCAACGCTTCTAATGGTGTCTTGAAT